>NZ_DAIUCO010000298.1:0-5974 GCF_036846085.1 Noviherbaspirillum sp.
GGTGAGCGGCGTGCGCAACTGGTGCGAGGCATCGGCAATGAAGCGGCGCTGCCCGGCGATGAGGGATTGCAGCCGCGCCATGTAACCGTTCATCGCGGCCACCAGCGGCCGCACTTCCTTGTGCACCATCGAGGCGTCGAAGTCGGACAGGTCGGTCGGCGACCGGGCTTCGACGTCCGCCTTCAGACGCATCAGCGGCCGCAATACGAAGCGCACCGCGAACCACGCCAGCAGCGCCGCGGCCAGCACCAGCGCGGCCTGCCGCCAGAGCGTGTCGAACAGGATCTTGCGCGAGAGGTCGCGTCGTGCATCATGCGATTCGCCGACCTGTATGAGGGCGATGCCGCGCATCGAATTGTCATACACCGGCTGATAGAGCGCGGCGATGCGTACCGGCTCACCCCGGTAGCGTGCGTGATAAAAGTACACCAGCGCGGGATAGGCTTCGGAACGCACGACATTCGGGGGCAGCGGCGGCAGATCGTCATAGCCGGAAATGAAATCGCCGTTGATGCCGGTGACCTTGTAATAGATGCGGCCGAGGGTGTCGGTCTCGAAACTGTCGAGCGCCACATACGGCACATCCGCCACTACCTTGCCGTTGACCATGGTGACCCGCTCCGCCAGCGCCCGGGTGGAGGCCAGCAGCGAACGGTCATAAGCGACGTCGGCGGCGTCCAGGGCATTGCGGTAGACCGATACCGCATCAATGGCGACCAGTATGCCCAGCGGTATCAGCAACCAGCGCAGGAGCTGGCCACGCAGGCTTCCGAGCCGCTTCCTGACCGGCGCCGGACCTGTCGCTGCCGTCATTGCGGGTCCGGTGCTTCCAGCAGGTATCCCAACCCGCGCAGGGTGGTGATGACGACGCGGCCGGCGTCGGCGCGATCGAGCTTCTTGCGCAGACGGTGGATGTAGATTTCGATCGCGTCGATATTGGCCTGATCATCGAGCGAGAACACTTCGTCGAACAGCTTTTCTTTCGACACCGCCTTGCCGGCACGATGGATCAGCACTTCCAGTACCGCGTGTTCGCGTGGCGTAAGCTCAAGATTGGCGCCGCCGTAGCGAAACATGCGCGACACGGTATCGAAGGACAGCGCGCCGCAGCAGAGCGTGACCGCCTCGCTGCCGCGACTGCGCCGCAACAATGCCTTGACCCGCGCTTCCAGTTCGGCCAGTTCGAACGGCTTGGCGAGATAATCGTCGGCGCCGAGGTTCAGGCCCTGCACCTTGTCGTTCAGCCCGCCGCGTGCCGTCAGCACGAGGACCGGGATCTTGCTGCCGCGGGCGCGCAGGCGCCTGAGGACATCGAGTCCGTCCATCTTGGGGAGCGTGAGGTCGAGGATGACGAGCGCATACTCCTGGGTGTGCAGTAGCGCATCGGCATCGGCGCCGTTCATCGCGCACTCCACAGGCAGGCGCGCATCCTGGAGCGCCTTGCTGATCCAGCGGGACAATTCGGCGTGGTCTTCTACCAGGAGGATGCGCATTTCAACGAGTCGGATCGAAAGCGTTTTGAAAGCCCGCAGCCGGTAAGCTTGATGCCGGCAATGCGGAAATGGGCCGGGACCATAGCCCGGCACGGTTTTGCATCATACTCATATTTCCCCGTTTGCAAAAATCGAAAGGTAAGGACCCATGCGGATTACCTCGGCACTGATTCCGCTCGCTGCAGCGATTCTGCTTCTTGCGAACCCGTCATCCGCGGCGGACAGGATTCCGGAATGCATCGTCCCGGCCAAGCCCGGCGGCGGCATGGACCTCACCTGCAAACTGACGCAACAGGGCTTGCAGGCAGGCATGGCGAAAAAGGACGACGCATCGCAACTGCGCATCAGCTATCTTCCCGGCGGCATCGGCGCGGTTGCGTGGAGTTCCATCGTGTCGCAACGCCGTTCGGCGCCGGATACGCTGGTGGTGTATTCCGGCGGTTCGCTGCTGAACCTCGCTCAGGGCAAGTTCGGCAAGGCGTCGCCCGCCGATGTGCGATGGGTGGCGGCGGTCGGTACCGATTATGGGATGGTTGCGGTGCGCGCGGACTCGCCGTACAAGACCCTGCGCGAGTTGCTCGATGCGCTGCAAAGCCAGCCGGCGAAGATCACGATCGGGGCAGGCGGCACCGTCGGCAGCCAGGACTGGCTGAAAATGCGGATCCTGTCGAAACAGCGCGGCATCGATCCGAAGACCTTGCGTCTCGTTGCTTTCGAAGGCGGCGGCGAAGCGTTCACCGCCCTGCTGGCCGGTCATGTGCAGGCCGTCTCCGGCGACACATCCGAAGCGACGGAACATGCCGCCGCCGGCAGGATCAGAGTATTGGCGGTGTTGTCGGATGCGCGGCTGGCCGGTCCGCTGGCGCATGTACCGACAGCCAGGGAGCAAGGATTCGATGTGACCTGGCCGATCATCCGCGGCGTGTATATGGGACCGGATGTGCCCGAAGCCGATTATCGGCGGTGGGTGAAAACCTTCGACCGCATGATGGAAAGGCCGGAGTTCGATCGGCTGCGCGCGGCGCACGGCCTGCATCCGTTCGCGATGACGGGCGACCTGCTTAGCGACTATGTTCGCCGCACGGTGGATGCCTACGGCAAACAGGCAAAGGAGTTCGGCCTGGTACGCTAGAGCGGCGACACGTTCATTTGCTTGCCTCCCCTCTCCGCTTCATTGCACCAGCTTGCCGCGGCAAGCCTTACGTCAAGGACGCATGTCTTCAGATTTACGCCCTTTCATTTCCGCCCTGGTGATCGGCCTGACAGCCGCGCTGTTGTGCGAATGGCTGAAAACGCCATTGCCATGGATGATCGGTCCGCTGTTCGCCACCGCCGCGATGCGCATGGCCGGCATGGATTTGCACGCACCGGTGCGCGAAGCCGGCCAGTGGGCCATCGGCACGGCGCTCGGATTGTATTTCACGCCGGTCGTCGTGAAGGTGCTCGCGTCCTATGCGGGACTCATCCTGCTCGGCATCGGCTTTGCGCTCGTTCTGGGCGTGGTGTGCGCATGGCTGCTGCACAAGCTGTCCGGCATCGACCGCACCACGGCGTTTTTCGCGATGGCCGTCGGCGGTGCATCGGAAATGGCGACGCAGGGCGAGCGCCATGGCGCGGCGGTTGACCGGGTGGCGGCGGCGCACAGCCTGCGCATCATGATGGTGGTGGCGATCATTCCCTTCGGATTCGAGTTCTGGGGAGTGCATGGACTGGATCCCTACATTCCCGGCGCAAGCGATGTCAATTATCCGGGACTGGCGGCATTGATCGCGCTGACCAGTTTGGGGGCGCTTGCATTGAAATACCTGAACCTGCCGAATGCCTGGGTCATCGGTCCGCTGGCGGTTGCGATCGGACTGACCGCAACCGGATGGAACCTGTCCGCGCTGCCGGAGTGGATGGTCCATCTCGGCCAGCTCTTCATCGGCATTTCGCTGGGGACACGTTTTACGCCGTCGTTTCTGCATACTGCGCCGCGCTATCTGGCAAGCGTCGCGCTCTGCACACTGGTGGCCCTGGCGCTCGCTGCAGGGTTCGGCATCAGCCTGTCGGCAATCGGCGGCATGCATGTGGCGACAGCGATCCTCGCGACATCGCCGGGCGGCATCGCGGAGATGAGCCTGACCGCGAAAAACCTGGAGCTGGGCGTGCCGATCGTGACCGCCTTTCATGTGATGCGGATGGCGGCCCTTGTCCTTACGATCGGACCGATATTCCGCTTCGCACGGCTGGCGAAACACCGGCGCGCGACGCGGCGGCCGGTGCCGGAAAAAAAGGAGTGAGGCATTCGCATGCCTCACCCCGAAACCCCAGGAGACAGTCGGGGAGAGAGATTTCCCATACTGCAAGTTGGAACCGCATGGTAGGCTGACTATCGTTTCGAATCCAATGCAATGTATGCATTTTGTTATGCTCTATGCGCATAACTTTCACCCGGCGTACCTATGCGAATGCCAATACGGCACGCTGATATTCAACAAGGCTCATGCACGTCTTTGGCAAAAATATTCCCTTACCAAACGCGATGGAAATACCGCTACACTTGAACTCATTGCGCTGGTCTTAGTCTGATGGCAGGGCGAAATAATTTGTCCTGATCAATCTGCCTCCCCGTCCAAGCATGTCATTCCGGCTACATCGAATGGCATTTCCGTCAACGCATATCAACACGCACGCAGGCAAGTCGTCATAGCGTCTGGTTATAGCGTCTGATCGAGAGCCCGCTTTTTAGCGACGGGAAGCGGAGAACTGTGTGTTTCCTTGTCAGGTTCTTACCGAGATTTATTCTGCTCATGAAAGCTGTTGCACCCGGCACCGTTATTTTTCACCGCCATCGCGGTTATGGCGTCATCACCTCCGTCAACCTGTTGACCGGTTGGGTATCGGCGCGTTTCGGCAGCGAGGTGCGTACCCTCGATCTCAATCTGTCGACCGATGAACTCCAGCATGCCGATGGCGAGCCGATCCGTTTCCGGCGCGCGCCGCCGGACCGCATGCCGCAGGCGCGGCTGATGGCGATGATGCGCGAACTGCATCGTGCGGGTTATCAAAGCCTGTACCTGTACAGCTGGCCGAAGCCGTCGGGGTTGCACTGGCGATGGCATCTCTTCACCGGACAGCGCAACTGGATGGAGCGCTCATGGCGCGAAGGCTGGTACGGCTCCGGCGCCGATTACAACTTCAATCCGATCATGGGATGGGGCGATGCGCCCGGCGCGACCGCCCAGGAACTGGTGACGGCACTGGCGCGCTTCGACCCGCACGGACTGTCGCAGGCATTGCGGCGGGATGAGGACCACACCGCATGGTTTGACGCCGTCTGCGAAGCATTGCTGCCGAATTATGCCTATACGCTCGGGTGGGATTACCGCGACGGACCGACGCCGGAAAACCTGCCGGTGATCCCGGTGCGGCGCGGTGTGCCGGACTATGCCGGACCTGCACTGCCCTGGCCTCCGGGCTGGGCACGCCTGTGGACCGGGGGCCGCGCGCTGGTGCGCACCAGCTTTAAAACAAATCCCGCTGGCGCCCCTTCCGACGCCGTTCGTTGATCTGCGCGATCGACGTTTCGCGCGGGCCGGTGAGCAGCGTGACCGCATCGCCGGCGCTTAAGCTTCCGGGCTCCACCACGCGCAGGTAGAAGCCGCTGTTGCCGGCCTGCACCATCATCTTCGAAGCATGCGAAAAACCCATTTTCGCGTTGAACTTGAAGCAGGGCTGGCGCGGCTCGGTCACTTCCAGCAGCACCCCGCCGATCTGGAGCCGGTCGCCTACCCAGACATCACTTTCCAGGATGCCCTGCAGCGTCAGGTTTTCGCCCATCGAACCAGGCGGCAGCGGCTCCTCCCGCTTCAATGCCGCCTGCCGCTGCATGGCCCAGAACGCATAGTGTTCCGACGGATAGGCATATACCGCCTTGTTAAGGCCGCCATGCACGGTCGGATCGGCCTGTTCGTCACCGCGCAGTCCCAGTTTCTGAATGGTCACCGCGCCTTGCACCGGTTGTTTGTGGATGCCTGTGGCGATGCGGCGAACCTGGCTCGACTGTTGAATGAACAGGTTGCCGATGCCGCCGATATTGATACTAAGGACGCGTTTGGACATGGACGAGACGATGATGCGGGAAGAGGTAAGGGGAATTCAGGCGGTCACCACGGTACGCGCCGACTTTGCGGCCGCAGCGCGCGATACCAGCATTGCGATGATGAAGAACACTGCCGCCACGAATGATAGATGACCGGTGCCGTCCACCGCAATAATCAAACCGCCAATAAACGCGCCTGCGGCCTGCCCCAGGTAGATCGCCGAGGAATTCAGCGATACCGATGCCGACGCAAGCTGCGGCGCCATCGCCACCAGTCTTACCTGCTGCGCGCTGTTGACGGCGAAACAGCCCAGCCCCCATAAGAAGGTCAGTATCCCGGTGACCGTGAGCGAGCCGTGCGACAACGGCCACAACAGGGTGGCGGTCAGCATGCACC
>NZ_DAIUCO010000299.1:0-5937 GCF_036846085.1 Noviherbaspirillum sp.
TATATAAACCGTATATCGTTCGGATTAAATTAAAATTTCGTTATGAATTTATTGCTTTTACTACGACTACGGTTGAGCCGACTCTTTAAGTTTCTCAGTTGCAATGTTTCCATAATTCAAATATTTTAACTTGTGATCGCTTTTGGTGCACCGAATATTTGTATTTGAGCATGATGACCTAACGAAACGTGCCTAAGACAAGTTGTTAAAGAGAATGCTTCGGTAGGTATTTCTATGCCCATTGAATACCTGTTGCAGACGCCGTGTGTCATAGAAATCAACTTGATCTTTATCACTTGCTTGCGTGCTGCAACGTCCTGAATGCCATTGTGCTATGGGTAGGGCGGCGTAATAGGCACCTTCCGTAATCTATAGCGGCGGGTTATGAAGCCCAACTCGATAAGGCCTATGTTCCACACCAAATCATCAGTGTCTGCTCTAGCAATGATTTGGCTGCCTTCGCCTTCCCTGTGAGCGACGAATGCGCCCACAGCATTCATGCGAGAACTACCGTGACACGCGCCTAAAATGGCCTCTTCTGCGCCGCTCTAAATTTGTATCAGCAGAGGTAATGGTTAGGGTCAGGCTCCCTCAGCACACTCCGAACGAATCGGCCATCACATTTCTCAGCACACTGGCCGTTTCACCATTTTGCAAACCGTATTCAAACCCGCGTAAAATGCCGCCCATGCGGGTGTAGCTCAATGGTAGAGCAGAAGCTTCCCAAGCTTACGACGAGGGTTCGATTCCCTTCACCCGCTCCAGTATCCGCTCCGGCCCGATCGGCTGACGAGGCACCCGAAGGTGCCTTTTTTATTGCACATTTCCCTGAATAATTCATGTCCGAAAATATTCCCGACGATTCAAGCAGCCGGCATATGCTCTATGACCCGACCGAGCGCCGCATCCGCAGTTTTGTGACGCGCGCGGGGCGCCTGTCCACCGCGCAGGCCAAGGCGATCGACACCCTTGGTCCGCAATTCTGCATTCCCTATGCGAAGGCGCCATGCGATTTCTCCAGGGTCTTTGGGCGCAATGCGCCGGTGATTCTCGAAATCGGATTCGGCATGGGCGACACCACGGCGAAGATCGCGGCGGGGATCCCGGACAAGGATTTTGTCGGTGTTGAAGTGCATACGCCCGGCGTGGGCAGCCTGCTGAAACTGATCGGCGAACAGGGACTGACCAACCTGCGGCTGATCCAGCATGATGCGGTGGAGGTCATCACCCATATGGTCGCGCCCGCCTCCCTTGCCGGCGTGCATGTTTTCTTTCCCGATCCCTGGCACAAGGCGCGCCACAACAAGCGGCGGCTGATCCAGGGACCGTTCGTGCAACTGCTCGCCTCGCGCATCGCGCCCGGCGGCTACCTGCATTGCGCGACCGACTGGGAAGAGTACGCAGTACAGATGCTGGAAGTCCTCGGCGCGGAGCCCACTCTGCGCAATACCGCCGAGGCGTACGCGCCCCGGCCGGAGTACAGGCCGGTGACGAAGTTCGAGAACCGTGGCCTGAAGCTGGGGCATGGAGTATGGGACCTGGTATTTGAGAAGCGCTGACCGGCGGAACCGATCGCAGCATCCGGCTTTCGGATTGCTTTCGTACCCGGTACGGCATACGGTGCATGCATGACTTCCAGGCGCACCACCTCCGTTCCCGTCATCGTGTTCGGCGCATTCGACCGCCATAATTTCGGCGACCTGCTGTTTCCGCACATTGCCGCTGCCCTGCTTGGAGAGCGGCAGCTGATTTTCGCAGGGCTTGCATCGCGGGATCTGCGCGCCGCCGGCGGCCATCTGGTGATGGCGATTTCGGAACTAGCCCTGCAGTACCGCAACCGGCAGGTGAACATCCTGCATGCCGGCGGTGAACTCCTGACCTGTAATGCATGGGAAGCGGCAGTCATGCTGCAGCATCCTGACGAGGCCCGGCAAGCAGCATTGCAGTGCGGCCCAAATGTCGCGCAACGCATGCAATGGGCACAAGCCCGGCTCGGCCTTCGGGCGCTTGTGCCGTATTCAGCAAGCCGTGACCTGTTCCCCCAGGCGCGGATCTGCTATGCAGCGGTGGGCGGGGCCAACCTCGACGCGCTGGATCCGGCGATGCATGCCGAAGTCTGCGCCAATCTTTCTGCGGCCGACATGGTAAGCGTACGCGAACGGCATACCCAGGCCTTGCTGGAAGACGCGGGCATTTCCAGCCTGCTGCTGCCCGACCCGGCAGTCATGGTGGCGAAGCTGTTTGGCGCAACGATTCACGCACGCCCTCCAGGCAACGATGTCGCGGCAGTCCGCGATTCATTCCCCGCCGGGTATCTCGCAATACAGTTCAGCGAAGATTTCAGCGACGATACCTCCCTGGCCATCATCGCGGCACAGCTTGATGCGATCGCGGAGTCGACCGGATACGGCATCGTTTTCTTCCGTGCAGGCGCGGCACCCTGGCATGACGACCTCGCGTGCTATCGACGAACTGCAGCCCACATGCGCAGGACGGCCTATGTATTCGAATCGCTGCATCTCTGGGATATCTGCGCACTCGTCGCCGGCAGCCAGGCGTATTGCGGCAGCAGCCTGCATGGCCGGATAGTCGCCGGCGCGTTCGCGGTGCCGCGCGTCACCCTTCGCCCTCCCGCGCAAGGCGATCGGCCGGGCAAGCACGCATCCTATGCATCGACCTGGGAAGTGCCCGGCATGCCGTCGACCGTGGATGTGAAAGGCATTGCAAACGGGATCGCGCAGGCGATGTCCGTGGACCCGATCCTGCTGCAGGAATCAAGCGCAAACCTCGCGAAACAATACGAAGATTCGTTCAAAAAGGTTTCGGCTGCACTGATGTGAACCTCCGGGAGCCATAAGAGATGCAGTCTCGTTGCAGGGCAATTTACGTCATTGACGATCATCAAGGCCAAGCCGAAACATTAGAAGATTGCCAAGTAGTTCTCCTGGATCAAGTTGCCTGGATGGGTATGGACTATACTTTGCGTCTTCCGCAAAAAGCAGTTGCTTAGCATCCACGAGGAGACGGTGTCCTCTTTCACCAAGCCATGCCAATCCATTCGAAATTCACCCGCGTTTCAGCCACCCTGGCATTATCCTTGGTCCCCCTGGCTCTTGTTTTTCCATCGATGCTGAAAAGCATTCTCTACGCTGTACTTCTGCTGGTGGCACTCCTGCTTCTGGCGAGCCGGCACGAGGCACGGGCGAGTTACCGCGCGATTCTGCCGATCGTCGTGGCGCTGGGACTATATCTGCCTTACTCGCTGCTGAGCATCTGGCTGCACCAGGGCATGGTGAAAAGCGCGGATAACGGCGTGCACTTCCTTTACTTCGTCATCATCGCCGTCTGCTTCCTTGAACTCGATCCCCGCCGGCTATTCTGGTTCGGCATCAGCGCCGCCGCCATCGGCGCCGGCGTGCTGGCGCTGTACCAGCGGTTCGAACTCGGGCTGCCGCGTCCGTATGGCATGTATGGCGTGAGTGAAATCGGCCTGTCGGGAGCGATCAAGTTCGCCATGGTGACGACACTGTTCTCGCTCCTGGCACTCAGCGCGGCGCTGAATCGCGGCAATCCGACAAGGGAACGTCTTTGTCACGGCGCCGCCGCGCTGGTGGGATTCGCCGGCTGCCAGGTAATCGCCAGCCGGGGGCCATGGCTGGTCTTTGTCCTCGTCGCATGCGGCATGGGTATCGTGTATCTGCTGAAACTGGACAAGCGACGCATGGGTATTGCGCTGCTGACGGCGCTCATCTCCGCCGCATTCGTGGTCGGCGTGTTTTATGCGGAACTGCATGAACGGGTTTCATTGACCGTCAACGAAATTTCGTCGCTTCAGAACGGGGATCTGAACACTTCACTCGGCGCCCGCATCGCGATGTGGAAGGCGGCACTGGCAATATTCAGCACGCATCCGTTCCTCGGCATTGGCCTGAACAAATTCGGCGTTCATCTGAACGAAATGATTGCCGCCGGCCAGGCCCCCGCGTTCGTCGCGGTCTTTGGGCACACCCATAACGAATATCTTGAAGCGCTAGTTACGGGCGGCATCATCGGACTGGCTTATCTGCTCTGGCTGCTCGGCGCGCCACTGGTATTTTTCGTGCGCCGGCTGATGCGTTTCCATGCCGCGGGCGTCAACGTTGCAGCTCCCGCCGGGGGATTAATCACGGTCATCTGCTTCGCCCTATTTGCGCTCAGCGACAATATTTTTGATCGCCAGATGACGACATCCCTGTACGCATTCCTCATACTCGGCTTCGCCGTCATGGCAATGCAGGATGTCCGGAGCCACGCGGGCTTATCCCCGCAGGCAGGCTAGAACAGGTCCATCTGCCCGCCCTGCCGGGAGAGCGCCGGCACGTTCGCCGGCCGACGAAATGCCGATGCATCGAGCTTGCCGAAATCACGCGCCCTCGACCGGATGCCCAGCCGTGCAGCCGCCTTCTCGAAACGCTGCCGTATCAGGTCGGCCCATACGCCCTCGCCATGCATCCGGGTCCTGAAGTCGGCGTCATAATCCTTGCCGCCCCGCATATCGCCCAGGCGATTCATCACCCGCTGCGCACGGTCCGGGAAGTGCGCCTGCAGCCATTCGCGAAACAAGGGACTCACTTCCCACGGCAGGCGGAGCACGATATAGCTGCCGCTGACGGCACCGGCGTCAACCGCCGCCTCGAGCACCCGCTCCAGGTCCGGTTCGGTCACGAAGGGAATCACCGGCGCGATGCTGACTCCGACCGGTATGCCGGCGTCGGTCAGCGCACGTATGGTCCGTAACCGCCGCGCAGGCGCCGCAGCACGGGGCTCCAGGGTGCGCGCTATGACCGGATCGAGCGTGGTGATGGTGATGGCGGCAACCGCCTGCCGCCGCGCCGCCATCGCCGCCAGCAGATCGATGTCGCGCTCGATCAGCGAGGACTTGGTGATGACTGCGACTGGATGCCGGCATTCATCCAGCACTTCCAATACACGCCGGGTCAGCCGCAGGCCGCGCTCGCAGGGCTGGTAGGCATCGGTATTGACGCCGAGCGCGATCGGCTCGGGCTGGTAGGAGGGCTTTGCCAGTTCGCGCCGCAGAACGTCGGGCGCATTGGTCTTGGCGATGATCTTTGTCTCGAAATCCAGGCCGGGCGACAGGCCGAGATAGCTGTGCGTGGGGCGGGCGAAGCAGTAGATGCAACCGTGCTCGCAGCCCCGGTAAGGATTGAGCGAGACGCCGAACGGAATGTCGGGCGAGGCATTGCGGCTGAGGATGGTTTTGGCCTGCTCCGTGGTGACTTGCGTGCGCCATTGGACGGCGTCCGCGGCGGATGCGTCGTCCTCATCGTGCGACCAGCCGTCGTCGAACGCTTCGCGCCCATGGATATCGTAGCGGCCTTGCAGATTGGAGACCGCGCCGCGCCCCTTCCGGACCACCACGAGTGGCTGCGGCGGAGGTATCGAGATGCCGTCGCTGTCGTCGATGTTGTCATTGCCGGACATGGCTTGCCCCTTTCATACTGTATTTATGTACAGTATAGCAACCGGGGATGCATTGCACATGCATTCTTTGCGACGCCTGCATCGGCGTCGCCATGCCGTCGCGTCAACTGCTACTTGCGCACCTTGGCAATCTCCGCCTGCAATTCCTTGACCACCTCGGCGCCGCCCTCGGCCACGAACTTGTCGATGGCCGGCTTGGCCTTCTCGCGCATGCGGCCGAGTTCGGCATCGCTGACTTCGCTCACCTGCATGCCCTTCGATTTCAGGAAATCAACTGCCTTCAATGCGGCGGCGCGGCTGTCGGCGCGTTCGAAGTCGCGCGATGCAATGGCGGATTCCTGCAGCGCCTTCTTTTCATCCGCCGACAAGCCGTCCCACCACTTCTTGCTGACAAGCACGATCCATGGGCTGTAGACATGCTTGGTCAGCGACAGGTATTTCTGCACTTCATAGAAC
>NZ_DAIUCO010000300.1:0-5862 GCF_036846085.1 Noviherbaspirillum sp.
GTTAGGGGTGAAGCAGGGGTTTCGTGCAGCATGCTGCACGCCTGCGGAACGATCAACGCTTGCAAGCGTTGATGCGTCCTGCAAGGAGGGGGTAGTGAGGTCGAGCATACGCATGCAGTACTTCAACCTTTTCACCCCTGCGCGGACCGCCCCATCTCAACCTTTTCCCTACTACGAGAAAGGCGCTTTACAGTGCCCTCGACGCACATGCCAATTTGTCCGCCCTCACGGAATCGGATGATGCACTGTCACCAGCTTCGTCCCGTCGGGAAAAGTCGCCTCCACCTGGATCTCCGGAATCATTTCCGGAATGCCGTCCATCACATCCGCACGAGTCAGGATCTTCGCACCGTCGGACATCAGTTCAGCCACCGTCTTCCCGTCGCGTGCGCCTTCCATGATCGCAGCCGTGATCAGCGCCACCGCCTCGGGATAGTTCAACTTCAACCCACGTGCCTTGCGGCGCTCGGCCAACAGGGCAGCGGTGAAGATGAGGAGCTTGTCTTTTTCTCTTGGGGTCAGTTCCATTGTTTCTCCGGTTTGCATGGCGTCCGTCCATCGATCGGTTGGCCCGCCATCCTGTTCAGGTTTGCCATATGCGCGGGACGACCGCTTCGCGTCCTGTTACCGCCGGTCGCAATCGTTGCCATACCATCGTCATCAATTGCTTCGCCGCTTCGCTCGAATCACCCAGATGGCGGGCGACGAGCACCGACTTCATCTGCGTAATGCCGACTGCTTCGCCGCAGGTTTCGCGCAGCTCCTTGATGACTGCCGCGGAAACGGTCTTGCCCACGACGATGAGTGTCGCGCATACCGTCTTCGCGTTCAGTCCCAGGGGACTTGCGACGGCATCGCTGCCCGCGTCCAACATACCTTGTTCGAACCAGACCATCCTGCCTTCCCGGCGGATGCTGGTTCGCTGCTCGATCCTGCCGCTGGTGAACGATTCGCCGGATGCGGTCCGCCCGAAACACAGAATCTCGCAGCCGATATAGCTAGCATCCCCGGCCAGCTCGACATGATTGTCGAGGCGCACATGGGCATCGTCGAAAAATATGCTTTCCTGCGGCAGCCATTCAAGGGATGCGTTCTCGCCGACATTCAGGTGAACGCTCTGTCGCGATATCCTGCCGCCTGCCCGGTACCATTTCGCCGCGCCCGGCGTCGTCACCAGTGCGGCAGCGTCGTCGCCAACGCAGGCATGGATCGACAGTTCATCGCCGCCGACCACGCCGCCGGGCGGATGGACGATGATCGCATGACACACTTTGCTGCCTTCCGGATACAAAGGCTTTTGCACGCGCAACGGCCCGTAATGGGAACGTTCGACCAGTCGCGTCGCGCCTGCATCGTCGACGAGGCCAAGCGCCAGCCATGCCTGCCACGGTGTAGCGGAATTGAGGGTTGTTTGCGGGACGAAAGGTTCAGCGAAGCGTTTCATGCCAAAACTATACCGCCAAGTGTCGCTTGACGTTCTCGCTGTTCATTTCGGCTTGCGCCCCGGAAGCAACCACTTCGCCGCGCGACAGCACCATAAACTGATCGGCAAGTGCATGCGCGAAATCGAAATACTGTTCACATAAAAGAATTGCGATATCGCCTCGGTGCCGGAGCAGGCGGATGACGTTGCCGATGTCCTTGATGATCGACGGCTGGATTCCTTCGGTCGGCTCATCCAGGATGATCAGCTTCGGATCGGCCAGCAGGGCGCGCGCAATCGCAAGCTGCTGCTGCTGACCTCCCGACAGGTCGCCGCCGCGCCGGTGCAGCATTTCCTTCAATACGGGAAAGAGTTCGTACACTTCGCTCCTGATCGTGGATGCCTGCCTGCCGGATTTGATCGCCATGCCCATGCGCAGGTTTTCTTCGACGGTCAGGCGGGCAAAAATCTCCCGGCCCTGCGGCACATAGGCAATACCCAGTGCTGCACGTTCATGCGGCTTCAGACGCGTGATGTCGCGGCCGGCGAGATTGACTTTGCCGCTGGCGACCGGCAATACGCCCATCAGGCATTTCAGCAGCGTGGTCTTGCCGACGCCGTTGCGGCCGAGCAGCGCAAGGCATTGTCCCTTTTCCAGCGACAGCGAAACGCCGCGCAGGGTGTGGGAAGAGCCGTAGTATTGGTTGAGTTTTTCAACGTTCAGCATCGTAATTTTTCCTGCTCATCGGCCCAGATACACTTCAATCACACGTTCCTCCGCCTGCACCTGCTGCATCGTGCCTTCGGCGAGCACCGATCCTTCGTGCAAGACCGTCACTTTCCCGGACTGCGCGATTTCCGTCACGAACGCCATGTCATGCTCGACCACCACGATGGAGTGCTTGCCGCGCAATTCGTTCAGCAGCTCGGCGGTACGCGCGGTCTCTGCGTCCGACATGCCGGCGACCGGTTCGTCGAGGAGCAGCAGCTGCGGTTCCTGCATCAGCAGCATGCCGATCTCCAGCCACTGCTTTTGACCGTGCGACAGGAGGCCGGCGAGCCGGCTTTCCTGGCCGTTCAGGCGGATCAGCTTCAGGATGTCGTCGATCTTGCCTTTCTGTTCCGAACCGAGCTTGAAGAACAGCGTCGGCTTGACCCGCTTGTTCATCTTCATCGCCAGTTCGAGGTTCTCGAACACGGTGTGCTGCTCGAAAACCGTCGGCCGCTGAAATTTGCGGCCGATGCCCGCATGGGCGATGTCGTACTCGGTCATGCGCGTCAGGTCGATGGTCTGGCCGAACCAGGCGGTGCCGGATGTCGGCCGCGTCTTGCCGGTGATGACGTCCATCATGGTCGTCTTGCCGGCGCCGTTGGGGCCGATGATGCAGCGCAATTCGCCAACTGAAATGTCGAGGTTCAGGTTGTTCAGCGCCTTGAAGCCGTCGAACGATACCGTGATGTTTTCCAGGTAGAGAATCGCGCCGTGCGTGGTGTCGAGTCCCTCCCGCTTCACGCGTCCGTAGGATGTCCCGTAGTCGGCATGCTGGTCATTCGGATACGTCTGGCCGGGATGCAAAACTTCGGTCATGCGGCCTCCTTGTTTTTACGGAATTGTTTCGCCAGGCCGAGCAAGCCGTGCGGCATGAACAGCGTGACCAGGATGAAGATCAGCCCGAGAGCGAACAGCCACAGATCCGGGAAGGCGGCGGTGAACCAGCTCTTCAGGCCATTGACGGAGAATGCGCCGATGATCGGGCCGATCAGCGTGCCGCGTCCGCCCACTGCGGCCCAGATCACCATTTCAATGGATGTGCCGGGCGACATCTCGGACGGATTGATGATGCCGACCTGCGGCACATACAGCGCGCCGGCGATGCCGCAGAGCACCGCGGACAATGTCCAGACGAACAGCTTGAACCAGAGCGGGTTGTACCCGATGAACATCAGCCGCGATTCCGAATCGCGCACCGCCTGCAGGACGCGCCCTAGTTTCGAGGTGACGATCCAGCGGCACAGCAGCAGGGCGCCAACGAGCAGGACGAGCGTCACCAGGTACAGGGCGGCGCGGGTTTCCGGCGCCGACAGCGTGAAGCCGAGCAGTCGCTTGAAGTCGGTGAAGCCGTTGTTGCCGCCGAAGCCGGTGTCGTTCCGGAAGAACAGCAGCATGAAGGCGAAGGTCATGGCCTGCGTGATGATGGAGAAATACACGCCCTTGATGCGGGAACGGAAGGCGAAGTAGCCGAACATGAAAGCGAGCAGTCCGGGCACCAGCACCACGAGCGCCATGCAATACCAGAAGTTGTCGGTGAATGACCAGTACCAGGGATAGGACTTCCAGTCGAGGAAGACCATGAAGTCCGGCAGGTGGCTTTGATACACGCCGTCCTTGCCGATGGCGCGCATGAGGTACATGCCATGCGCATAGCCGCCGAGGGCGAAGAACACGCCATGGCCCAGCGACAGAATGCCGGTGTAGCCCCAGACGAGGTCCAGAGCGAGCGCCGCCATCGCATAGCACATGAACTTGCCGATCAAGGCGACGGTGTAGCCCGATACATGCAGGGCATGGCCGGGATCGAACCCCAGGTTGAGGATCGGCAGCAGGGCCAGGATGGCTGCACAGACGACGATGCCGGTCCAGGCCGGACGGGAAAATAGGGACGAGGTCATTCGACGCTCCTGCCTTTCAACGCGAACAAGCCTTGCGGCCGCTTTTGAATGAAGATGATGATGAATACCAGGATGGCGATCTTGGCCAGCACCGCGCCAGCGACCGGTTCAAGGAACTTGTTGATTTCACCGAGGCCGATGGCGGCGATCACGGTGCCGGCCAGCTGGCCGACCCCACCCAGCACCACCACCATAAAGGAGTCGACGATGTAGCCCTGGCCGAGGTCGGGCCCGACGTTGCCGAGCTGGGACAGCGCCACGCCGCCGAGGCCGGCGATGCCGGAACCGAGTCCGAAGGTCATCATGTCGACCTTGCCGGTGGAGACGCCGACGCAATCGGCCATGCGCCGGTTCTGCGTCACGGCCCGCACGAACAGGCCCAGCCGGGTTTTGTTCAGGATCAGCCAGACCGCGGCGACGACGAAGAAGGCGAAGAAGATGATGACGATGCGGTTGTACGACAGCACCAGCGAGCCGAGCACCGTGACGCCGCCCGACATCCAGGAAGGATTGGCGACTTCGACGTTCTGTGCGCCGAAGATCGAACGCACGGACTGCATCAGTATCAGGCTGATGCCCCAGGTGGCCAGCAGCGTTTCCAGCGGGCGGCCGTACAGCCACCGGATGACGGTCCGTTCCAGCAGCACGCCGACCGCGCCGGCGACGATGAACGCGGCGGGCAGTGCCACCAGCAGGTAGGCGTCGATTGCGCCGGGAAAATACTGCCGGAACAGCATCTGGCACATATAGGTCGTATAGGCGCCGATCATCAGCAGTTCGCCGTGCGCCATGTTGATGATGCCCATCAGCCCGAAGGTAATTGCGAGGCCGAGCGCGGCCAGCAGGAGCACGCTCCCGAGCGAGACGCCATAGAACAGGTTGCCGATGAATTCGGTACGCTTGAGGCGGCCGTTGATCTCGTTGAGCGTGCCGACGGCGGCCACGCGCACCGCTTCGTCGGGTTCGGCATAGGTGCCGTCCGGGGTTTTTTCCACCATGGCGCGCAGCGTCGGCAGCAGGCTGGCGTTGCTGCTGTCGGCGAGCGCCACGACGGCGCTCTTGCGAACGGCTGCATCGGGTGATTGCAGGTTGGCCGCGGCGGCGACCAGCTCCAGCACGGACTTGATCTGCGGATCGGATTCCTTCTCCAGTTCCTTGGTAATCATCGGCAGCTGGCCTGGATCGGCGTTCTTCTGCATCTCGAGGGCCGCGGCCAATCGTTCGGCGGGATCTTTCGATAGCAGCCTGAAACCGGAGAGCGCGCCTTCCAGCGCACCGCGCAGCCGGTTGTTGACCGTGATGGCGTCGGCGCCGTCCGGTGTCGGCACGGTCTGGCCGGTCGCGGGATCGTAGGCTTTGCCGTCGCCCACGATGAAAACCTTTCCGTCCGGTGTCGCGTAGACGTTGTCATTCCTCAGTGCGTCGAGCAGCTTGTAGGCGTCGTCGGTAGCGAGCGCGGCGATCTTGTTCACTGCTTCGATGCGCGCATCCGGATCGTCGCCCGCAAGCGGCTGCAGCAGCGCGGCGTCGATGGCGGCGTGTGCCGCCAGTGTTTGCGCGCAGAACCAGCAGGCGATCAGTATTTTTTTAAGCAAGGTCATTTGCGTTGTCCTGACGTGGCAGAACGTTGGTTAAACATGTAAACTAATGGGCGAAAAAAAGCCGGAGTGCGGGGTGAGGAGCCACGCTCCGGCTTGTGTTGCGGACTGTCTATGGCTGACACTAATCCTCCGGCTGGTTCCCTCCTCCTGCCAGGGGGAGGGTTAGGG
>NZ_DAIUCO010000301.1:0-5850 GCF_036846085.1 Noviherbaspirillum sp.
GGAACAATCGAAGAACGTGATCTACACCGGCCAGGAAGCGACCCAGCAGATCCTCGCCGGCCTCGACTGGATCGCGAAGGAGAAAAAGGCAAAAACCTTCTATCTCGTCGGCTCCGACTACATCTGGCCGCGCACCTCGATGAAGATCGCCCGCAAGCATATTGAAACCGTGCTGAAGGGGCAGGTCGTCGGCGAGGACTACTACCCGCTGGGCAACACCCAGTTCGGCTCGCTCATCAACAAGATGAAGCTGAAAAAAGCCGACGTGATCTTCTCGGCAGTGGTGGGCGGATCGAACGTCGCCTTCTACAAGCAGCTGAAGGCGGCCGGCGTGACTGCCGACAAGCAGACGCTGCTCACGCTGTCGGTCACCGAGGATGAAATGCTCGGCATCGGCGGCGAGAACGTCGAAGGCTTCTATGCATCGATGAAGTATTTCCAGAGCCTCGATAACCCCAACAACAAGAAGTTCGTTGCCGACTTCAAGGCGAAGTACGGCCCCGGCGCGGTTGTGGGCGACGTCACGCAGGCGGCTTACCTCGGCCCGTGGCTGTGGAAGGCGGCGGTGGAGAAAGCCGGCAGCTTCGACGTCGACAAGGTGGTTGCCGCATCCAAGGACATCGAGCTGAAGATCGCGCCGGAAGGGTATGTGAAGGTGCATCCGAATCATCACCTGTGGAGCAAGACAAGGATCGGCCAGGCGCAGAAGGACGGCCAGTTCAAGGTGGTGTACGAGTCGGGCCTGATCGAGCCGAATCCGTTTCCGAAGGGGTATCAGTAAGCACAGTAATGACCCACGTCTGACTCCGGGCTCCTTCCCCCTTTTAGGGGGGCGTAGCAGGGCATTCGGACAACATGTTGTCCGCCTGCGGAGCGGATTGTGCGTAAGCACAGTCCTCTTGGCTGGGATGGGGGTAGGGAGGTCGATTCAACGCATGCAGTCGGTCGACCTCACCACCCCCTCCCTAACCCTCCCCCTGAAAGGGAGGAGGGGACCTGACGGAGCGTGCGCAAGCTGAAGCGTTTCAAGAACATACCGGAGCACCCCCCCATGACCTCACTATCCGAATTCGGCGCCATCTTCGCCATGCAGGGCTTCAACGGCCTGTCGGTTTTCTGCGTACTGCTGCTGATGGCGCTCGGCCTGGCCATCATCTTCGGCCAGATGGGCGTGATCAACATGGCGCATGGCGAGTTCCTCACCATCGGCGCCTACATGACCTACCTGCTGTCCACGCTGACCACGACCTACGCGCCGGCCTTCCAGCCGTACTACTTCTTCCTCGCGGTGGTGCTGTCCTTCCTCGCGGCCTACGGCATCGGCTACCTCACCGAGTGGCTGATGATCAGCAAGCTCTATAAACGTCCGCTCGATACGCTGCTCGCGACCTGGGGCCTGAGCCTGGCGATGCAGCAGGCATTCCGCTCCATTTTCGGCGCCAAGGAGGTGAGCGCCACCCTGCCTGACTGGCTGATGGGCTCCTTCAAGCCGACCGAGAACATCGACATTCCCATCAACGGTCTCTTCATGATGTGCATCACCGTCCTGCTCACCGGCGGCATCTTCGTGCTGCTGTTCCGGTCCCGGTGGGGACTGCAGGTGCGGGCGACGATGCAGAACCGGCTGATGAGCGGCGCGGTCGGCATCAATACCCGCAAGGTCGACCGCACTACCTTCGCGCTCGGCTGCGGTGTGGCCGGCGTGGCGGGCGCGGCCTTCACCACCATCGGTTCGACCGGCCCCACCAGCGGCTCGCTGTACATCGTCGACACCTTCCTGGTGGTGGTGTTCGGCGGCGCGCAAAGCCTGATCGGCACCATCGTCTCGGCCTTCTCGATCGCCCAGACGCAGTCGACCTCCGAGTTCTTCATGACCGGCTCGATGGCCAAGGTGCTCACGCTGTCCGCGGTGATCCTGATCCTGATGCTGCGTCCGCAGGGCCTGTTCGCCGCAAAGATCCGAAAGTAAACCGCGCAATTGAAAGGAATCATCATGCATGCGGCATATGAAAAAATGTTCGGCGGCAAATCGGGACTGGGAGGGCTGTTGCTGCTCGCCTTGCTGCTGGTGGTCGTCTTTCCCCTGACGCTCGATCTCTTCCGGCTGAACCTCGTCGGCAAGTATCTGACCTATGCGTTCGTTGCCGTCGGACTGGTGCTGTGCTGGGGATACGGCGGCATCCTGAGCCTCGGCCAGGGCGTGTTCTTCGGGCTGGGCGGCTATTGCATGGCAATGTTCCTGAAGCTGGAAGCATCCGACCCGGTCAGCACGAAAATCCAGTCCACCCCCGGCATCCCCGACTTCATGGACTGGAACCAGATCACGCAATTGCCGATGTTGTGGGAACCGTTCCACAGCCTCACCTTCACCTTGTTCGCGGTGGTGGCGGTGCCGGTGCTGCTGGCCTTCATCATCGGCACGGCGATGTTCAAGCGGCGGGTCGGCGATGTGTACTTTTCGATCGTCACCCAGGCGATCGCCGCGATTCTCACCATCCTCATCATCGGCCAGCAGGGCCTGACCGGGGGCGTCAACGGCATCACTGACCTGAAGACCATGCTCGGCTGGGATATCCGCACCGACTCCGCCAAGCTGACGCTGTATTTCATCAATGCCGGACTGCTGCTCGGCTGCATCCTGCTGGGGCGCTTCATCCTGAATTCCAAGCTCGGGCGCCTGCTGATGGCGATGCGCGACAAGGAAGAGCGGGTGCGCTTTTCCGGGTACGACGTGGCCAGCTTCAAGATCTTCGTGTTCTGCATCGCGGCGGCATTCTCCGCCATCGGCGGCGCGATGTTCACGCTGCAGGTCGGCTTCATGTCGCCTTCCTTCGTCGGCATCGTACCGTCGATCGAGATGGTGATCTTTGCCGCGGTGGGCGGACGCATGTCGCTGCTCGGCGCAGTCTACGGGGCACTGCTGGTGAACTTTGGCAAGACCTATTTTTCAGAAACCTTCCCGGAACTCTGGCTGTTCCTGATGGGCGGCCTGTTCATCGCGGTGGTCATGTACTTTCCGAACGGCCTGGCGGGTTTGTATGAAAGCCACGGCAAGAAATTGCTGGCGCGCTTCAAGCGGCCGTCGCCGAAGTTGGCGAAGGAGGTCAAGGTGCACAGGCCGCAGAAATCGGGCTTGCCTGCGAAGGACAACGTCACACTGCCGGCCGCCGGCCTGGAGGCATCCAAATGAGCAAGCAACCAATCGGCGTACAAGCCCAGCACCGTCCAGTGCTGGCGATCGAAGGCCTGACCGTCTCGTTCGACGGCTTCAAGGCGGTGGACGACCTGAACCTCTATGTCGACCGCAACGAGGTGCGGGTGGTGATCGGCCCCAACGGCGCAGGCAAGACGACGGTGCTGGACCTGATCTGCGGCAAGACCGCGTCCACCGCCGGCAGCATCCAGTTCAACAACCTCGAACTCACCAAAATGCGCGAGCACGACATCGTCCGCGCCGGGGTTGGGCGCAAATTCCAGACCCCATCCATCTATGAAAACCTGACCGTCTTCGAAAACCTCGAAGTGTCCTTTCCGCGCGGTCGCAAGGTATTCGGCGCGCTCGTTTTCAAGCGCGCGCCGGACGTGGTCGAGCGCATCGAGCGCATCGCAGAAGAGATCTTCCTCACCGAACAGCTGCACCAGCAGGCAGACCTCCTGTCGCATGGACAGAAGCAGTGGCTGGAGATCGGCATGCTGCTGATGCAGGAACCGGAGCTGCTGATGCTGGACGAGCCGGTGGCGGGCATGAGCGTCTCGGAGCGTGAAAAGACCGCCGAGCTGCTCGGCCGCATCAGCAAGGGTCGCTCGGTGCTGGTGATCGAGCACGACATGGAATTCGTCAAGAGCATCGCGCACAAGGTGACTGTCCTGCACCAGGGAAAAATCCTGGCGGAGGGCAGCATGGATGCGGTGCAGTCGAACCCGAAGGTCATCGAAGTTTATCTGGGCCACTGATTTCAGGAGCACATCATGTTCAATGTTTCGCATCTCGCCTCGGGCTACGGCCAGAGCCAGGTCATCCACGACATCAATCTCAACGTGGGGAAGCAGGAAATCGTCGCGGTGATGGGCCGCAACGGCATGGGTAAGACCACGCTTTTCAAGACGCTGATGGGCGTGCTGCCGGCGCGCGGCGGCAGCGTGCGCGTCGACGGCAAGGAGGTCGGCGGACTGGAAAGCTACCAGAGGGTGGAAAGCGGCATCGCCTACGTGCCGCAGGGGCGCATGATTTTTTCCAACATGACAGTGCTGGAGAACATCCAGACCGGCTTGCCGGCTAGCGCCGGCGGCAAGGTGCCTGAGGAACTGTATGCGCTGTTTCCGGTGCTGCACGACATGCGCTCCCGCAAGGGCGGCAACCTGTCGGGCGGACAGCAGCAGCAACTCGCCATCGCCCGCGCGCTCGCCACCAACCCGAAGGTGCTTTTGCTGGACGAGCCGACCGAAGGCATCCAGCCGTCGATCATCAAGGACATCGCCCGGACCTTGAAGGAAATCCGCAAGCTGCGGCAGCTCACGATCATCGTGTCGGAACAGGTGCTCAGCTTCACGCTGGAGATCGCCGACCGCTTCCTGGTGATCGACAAGGGCCGTTTTGTTTACGAAGACACGCGCAATCGTGTCGACGCGGCGACCATCAGCCGCTATCTGTCTGTATAGAGGTCAACTACTGGAAGGAGTGAAGCATGAGGCATGGTGACATATCAAGCAGCAAGGACGGCGTCGGCGTGGCGGTGGTCAATTACAAGATGCCGCGCCTGCACACGAAGGCGGAAGTGCTCGGCAACGCCCGCAAGATCGGAGAAATGCTGGTGGGCATGAAGCAGGGCCTGCCCGGCATGGACCTGGTGATCTTCCCGGAGTACTCGACGCACGGGATCATGTATGACAGACAGGAGATGCTCGACACCGCCGCCGTGATACCGGGCGAGGAAACCGAGATCTTTGCCGCCGCCTGCCGCAAGGCAAACGTCTGGGGCGTGTTCTCGCTGACCGGCGAGCGGCACGAGGAGCATCCGAGAAAGGTGCCGTACAACACCCTGGTGCTGATCAACAACAAGGGCGAGATCGTGCAGAAGTACCGCAAGATCATGCCCTGGACACCGATCGAGGGCTGGTATCCGGGCGACTGCACCTATGTCACCGAAGGCCCGAAGGGCCTGAAGATCAGCCTCATCATCTGCGATGACGGCAACTACCCGGAAATCTGGCGCGACTGCACGATGAAGGGCGCGGAACTGATCGTGCGCTGCCAGGGCTACATGTACCCGGCCAAGGACCAGGAAATCCAGGTTTCCAAGACCATGGCATGGATGAACAACGTTTACGTCGCGGTGGCCAACGCCACCGGCTTCGACGGCGTCTACTCCTACTTCGGCCACTCCGCCGTCATCGGCTGCGATGGCCGCACGCTGGGCGAATGCGGCACGGAGGAAATGGGCATCCAGTATGCCGAGCTCTCGATCAGCGGCATCCGGGATATGCGGCGCAATGCGCAATCGCAGAACCATATCTACAAGCTCCTGCATCGCGGCTACACCGGCAAGATCAATTCGGGTGAAAGCCCCGAGGGCGTGGCGGCGTGTCCGTTCGAGTTCTACCGGACATGGGTGAACGATGCGGATGCGGCGCGCAGGCAGTCGGAGGGATTGACGCGGTCGACGGCGGGGACGCCGGAGTGCCCGATTGAGGGGATACCGCATCAGACGGCGGAGGTCGTGCAGTTTGAGCCGTTGCGGGTGGCGGGTGGGGACAAGTAACGGTTGCGAGCGAAACAGCCTTTTTCCGCTTGTAATCGGCGACGTGGAAAGGTTGTAAGCGAACCGGCTCCTTCCCCCTTGCAGGGGATGA
>NZ_DAIUCO010000302.1:0-5844 GCF_036846085.1 Noviherbaspirillum sp.
GTCGAAACCCGCTTTTTCATGCATGCGGTCAACACCGATTCCGAGCTGCCTGGCGCATTGACGAAGGCGGAAATGAACGCATCGCCGAGGCGAGCGGACCCGGCTGCGATATCGGGCGACCAGCACCGCGACTTCGACCTGGTCCGCCTGTCGAACAAGACGACCATCCAGTTCGACCCGGCCCGGCGCGTGGAAATCGGCGGCTTCTATTCTTATAAGTCGCTGTTCCACCCGATCTTCCAGGTGCTGGAACAGGATTCGGACGATTACGGCTTGTCAGCGCGCTACATCCATGACGGGAATTTCCTGGGCAACAGGAACCAACTCATCGTCGGCACGTCCCTGTTGCAGGGAACGCTGGACGATGACCGGTTCCGGAACGTTGGCGGTCAACCCGGCGCCCGCACCGGTGAAGCACGGCAGCGTTCCAGGAGTGTCTCGATTTTCGCTGAAAACCAGCATTACCTGCTGCCGTCGACCGCACTGATTGTTGGCGCGCAGGCAGTGGAAGCGCGGCGGCGGCTGAACGACCGCTTTCTGGCCGACGGCGACAACAGCGTCGACAAAACCTACAGCCGCGTATCGCCGAAGGTCGGCGCACGGCATGAGCTGACACCTGACGTCCAGGTGTATGGCAACGTAAGCGGAAGCTACGAGCCACCGTCGTTCGGGGAACTGGCGGGCGGCGTCAACGTGACGCCGGTCGATGCGCAGCGCGCGAGAACCGCCGAGATCGGATCGCGCGGCTTGCTCAGGCCGGGATGGGGCAACCTGCGCTGGGATGTGTCGCTCTACCACGCGCGCGTGAAAGACGAACTGCTTGCATTGAACGGTCCGGGCGACATCCCGCTCGGCACGACCAATGCCGACAGGACGATTCATCAGGGCATCGAGGGCGGCATGGAAGCGGAAGTCGGACGGCAATGGACGGTGCGTTTGAACTACCAGCTCAACGATTTCCGGTTCGACGGCGACCGCGTGTACCGCGATAACCGTCTCGCCGGCGTGCCGCGCCAGTTCGCCACCGGGGAATTGCTCTACAAGATGGATAACGGCCTGTACTTCGGGCCGAATGTCCGGCTTGCGTCGTCCACATGGGTCGACCATGCGAATACCTTGCGGGCCGCCGGATACGGCATCGTCGGCTTCAAGGTCGGCCAGCGGGTCAGCAGGCAAGTGTCGTGGTTCGTCGATGCCCGCAACCTGGCCGACAAAACCTATGCGGCGACGACAGGCGTGATCGCCGACGCACGGGGTTCCGACAGCAGACAGTTTTATCCGGGCGACGGACGATCGCTCTATGCCGGAGTAGAGCTGAACTACTGACCGGGCAACGGCTTGCCCAGGCCGGCGCCCGGCGCGCCGGCCAGACATTTTTCTGGAGATATGGCAATGAACACGATAATGCGTAGATGGAAAACGGATGCGGCGAGGCTGCTGCTGACACTGTCCCTCGCCGCCGTCGCTGCCTGCGCGTCTGCTCATGGCAGCGCGGGGCACGCGAAGTCGCGCGACCTTGGAACCAGCGCCGCATTCGACAAGGATGGCCGCCTGTGGATGGCGACCAAGAGAACCGACAACGGCGACCAGTTCATCGTCATGCAGCACTCGACCGATATGGGAAAGACCTGGACAGCGCCGACGCGCATCCAGTCCACGCCCGAGCCGATTGCCGCCGGCGGCGAGGCCCGTCCGCATATCGCCTTCGGCGGCAAGGGCGAGCTCTACGTCAGCTATACCAGCACGGTAAAGCGGCCGCACATCGGCGACATCCGTTTCGTGCGCTCGCTGGATGGCGGCAGGACGTTCTCCGCGCCGGTCACGGTGCATGCGAACCGCGACGCCATCACGCATAGCTTCGATTCGATGGTGGTGGATGCCGCCGGAAGAATATTCATCACTTGGGTCGATGACCGCGACGCCCGGCAGGCGAAGGCGGCGGGCGGGCAATACGCCGGCTCGGCGGTGTACTACGCCGTGTCGAGCGACGGCGGCGCGACCTTCATGGGCGACTACAAGGTGGCGGACCATTCCTGCGAATGCTGCCGCATCGGATTGACGCTAAATGCGAAAGGCGTACCGGTCGCCATGTGGCGGCATGTGTTCGCGCCGAACATCCGGGACCATGCGATTGCCGAACTGTCCGCCGACGGCAAGGTCTCCGCGCCGGTACGCGTGACCTTCGATGACTGGCGGGTCGACGCCTGCCCGCATCACGGCCCGTCGGTTGCCTATGCGCCGGACGGCACGCGGCACCAGGTATGGTTCAACGGCAAGGAAGGGGAGGGCGCCGGCGCGCTGTATGCGACGGCACAGGGCAATGGAACCATCGGCAAGCCCGTCTCCCTTGGCTCCGAACAGGCTTCCCATCCCGACGTGCTGGTGCAGGGCAGGCAGGTATCCATCGTATGGAAGCAGTTCGACGGCCAGTCGACCGCCGTGCTGGCGAAAGTGTCCGGGGACGGCGGCGCGACCTGGAAAGAGAAGGAAATCGCACGCACCGCCGGCGATTCCGACAAGCCTTACCTTGCCGCGCACCGCGCCGGCGCGGTGCTGGTCTGGCGCACGGAGAACGACGGCGTGCGTGTCGTGCCGGTTCACAAGGAGAAATCATGAAGCCGTTCATTCTTGCAGCACTGGCCGCCGCTGCCTTGCAGCTGGCGCCGATCGCCGCGCAGGCGACCGAAACAATCCATGTCTTCGAGCCCGACAGCTTCAAGCAGATCGTCGCGTCCGAAAAAGGCAAGCCCTTCGTCGTGCTGGTGTGGTCGCTCGATTGCGAATACTGCCAGCGCAGTTTCCAGGCGCTGGCGGAAGCGAGGAAGAAAAGCGGAGTCGATGTTGTGACGATCGCCACCGATCGTGCCGATGATCCGGAGGCCGCCGCCCTGATCCGCAGGAAGCTGGAATCGTCGGGCCTCGGCTCGGGCATGTGGGCTTTCGGCCCGGCGCCGGCGGAACGGCTGCGCTATGCGATCGACCCGAAATGGCGCGGCGAGATACCGCGCAGCTACTGGTTCGACAAGGAGGGAAAAGCGGTCGCCTACTCGGGCATGATCACCGAGGCGACGGTAGCGAAACTGCTAGTGAAGTGACCGCGGCGCTGGCGCGTGAAATGTTGACGATTGCCAACATGGTGGTTCCATGGCAGCATGAACCGTCACGCCAACCAGCCCAAACCGCCACTTCATGACGAAGCAACCACGCCATACCGGTCCGGAATACATCGCCCGCGGCTTCACCATGCTGGAAATGATGATCGTCGTCGCGGTCGTCGCCATTCTCGCGCTCATCGCCGCGCCCAGTTATCTCGATAAATTCATCAAAGAACAGATTGTCGATGCGCTGCCGCTGACCGACATCGCGACCAAGCCGATCGCCGCATCCTGGCTGGCGACGCAAACCCTTCCCGCGGACAATGCCGCCGCCGGCCTTCCGGCCGAGGACAAGATCGTCAACCAGTTCATCCGTTCGCTGGTGGTGCGCGACGGCGCGGTGCACATCACCTTCGGCAACCGGGCCAACGGCTTCCTGAAGGACAAGGTGCTGACGCTGCGTCCGGCGGTCGTCGACGACGCGCCCATCGTGCCGGTGACCTGGGTATGCGGCTTTGCGGAAGCGCCGGGCAACATGACGCTCAAGGGTGAAAACAAGACCACGATCCCGCCGAACTACCTGCCGTATAAATGCCGGGCACGGTAGCGCGATCCGGGCTTATTGCAGGGTGCGCCCCGCGCACCAACACCTTCACTCCACCAGCACCGGCGCGCCGCCGAGCTTCGATTTCTGCAGCCACGCAAAGACCGAATCCACCGTGACGGTTTCAATCCGGCCCGAAAACCGCTTCTCCGCCGGATGATCGTCGAATGCGACATTGGGCGCGCTGATCATGCCGCCAAGCCGCGACAATGCGCCGAGCCGCACCAGGCCGGGTTGATACGCATGTGCCTGCAGCCAGGCCTGCGCCTGCGAACGGGTGGCATCCGGTGGCAGCATCGCGGCGGCCAGGGTTTCGATCGCCCACTGGTTGGATTGCTGATAGTTGCCGCCCCATGCGTAGCTGACGATGCTGTACGGCGTGCGATGCAGGCGCGTGGCAAGCCGGTCATCCCGCAGTATCGGCAGCAGGCGGTCCTGCACTTCGCGCACCGGCGCGACAAAGGCCGCTTCATAGCGCCACAGGTCATCCAGGAAAAACTCGCCCAGTCCCTGGCGGTAAATCGCCGATACGTCGGTGCCGCAATGATTCAGCTTGTGCAGCACCCGCCATATGTGACCGCCGTTTCCGTCCGGGTGACGGTATGCAAAGCCGAGATGGGAATAGTGCACGCCATACTTGGTCAGGTCCTGGCCGGCGCGCGCCAGCAACACGACGTCGTGGCCGCTGGCGTCGAGTGCCGCCAGCGTGCGTTCCGCGAGTGTGAGGCCGCGTTCGATCGTGAGCGTTGTCGGCTTGATGTTTTCACATGAACGGCCGGCGTGCGCGGCGGGCATGAAAAGCAGGCTGGCGGTAGCGGCGAGCGCAAGGCTGAAGCGTTGAAGGTATCGCATGGGACTATCTCAAAGACGTTCGTTGTGCAGGAGGGCCTTGCCCAGGGCGTTCGGCAGGAAGGCGATTGCTTCCGCCGCCACCGACAGCACCACGCCCGCGCCGATGACGCTGACGGTTACGATGGTTCCCGCCGCCAGCGATGCGGCCGCGATACCTTCGCTCGCAATCTCGACGCTGAACCGGGCGCCATCCGATGCACGTTCCAGCACCAGCAGTGTGCCGCGTGCGGTCGCGGCAACAGTTTTCACCACCAGCACCGTGCCGGCTGCCGACAGGACCAGCGGCGCGGCTGCGACGGTGCTCGTGCCGACTACCACCGAGGCGATAGGCAGCGCGGACAGGGCGCTTGCCGCGGAGGCATCGTTATGCGCTTTCGCCGGACCGGCGCCCAGGCCGCTCGCCAGAAATACGCAGGTGGCGGCGAGGACCGCCGGAAAGCGGGTGCCGCTAAAACGGTATGTCATGTGTTTCTCCTTGCGTCTTGGTCAGTTTGTTTCCGCGCCGAGTTCGGCAAGGCGGGTTTTGCTCAGGTCGGCTTCATGCCGGTCGCGCAATGTCTTTGCGAGGGTAAATGCGCAGGTGATCAGGTATAGCCAGCTCACGCCGAGAAATGCCTTGTAGGTCTCATTGACTTCCATGCGCAGCAGGCCCCATGCGGTCAGCGCCATCGAGATGAAGAAGCCGGTCCAGACGACATACTTGAACATCGGGGTATCGGCGACCCGGCCTTCGATGCGGGCCTTTTCCGCATCCCGCACCAGCTTGGCCAGCACGAAGGCGGTAGTCAGGCAGAAAAAGTAACCCATCACCATGAAGACCCGGTCGAGATCCTTGCCGGGAAGGTAAGCCAGGCCGACGCCGCACATGAACACGGCGATCGCAAAGGAGATCCAGACCTGCATCTGCCATGCATTGGAATCGCGGTGAATGACGATTTTCATGTTCCATCCTTTCGTTGATTGCGGTGACGGGAGTGTCGTCGATTGCAATGGGAAAAGGATTGGAATTGTGGTCTGGTGGAGGGGATTTGGTCTCGAAGTATTAGAAAACGATACTGGCGGCGGGTACGAGATTTTGCGGTGGACTCTTTTCCCCTCTCGGGGATGAAGCCGGGGTTGTGCAACGCAGCGTTGCGCCAGCTGAATCGGAGCCGCCTGCAAGCGGCGACGTGGAAAGGTTGTAAGCGAACCGGCTCCTTCCCCCTTGCAGGGGATGAAGCCGGGGTTTCGCAATGCATGCATTGCGCCGGCTGAATCGGAGCCGCCTATGAGCGGCGACGTGGAAAGGTTGTA
>NZ_DAIUCO010000303.1:0-5814 GCF_036846085.1 Noviherbaspirillum sp.
GGTATACGTGACGCCTTGCACCGGGCTAAGATGACGCGGTCATTCCCATTGCAAACAGGATCTTCCATGGCCAAGCTGACAACCCATGTCCTCGACATCCAGCACGGCAAGCCGGGCGACGGCGTGCATATCGAACTCTACGGAATCGGCGCCGGCGGCAGGACCTTGCTGAAAACCGCCGTTACCAACGCCGACGGCCGTTGCGCCGCGCCATTGCTCGAAGGCGCGGAAATGCAGCCGGGCATGTATGAACTGGTATTCGCCGCCGGCGATTACTTTGCCGCCAGGGGTATCGCCCTGCCGTCCCCGCGCTTCATTGACCGCGTCAGCATCGCGTTCGGCATTGCCGAACCGCAGCAGAACTACCATGTGCCGCTGGTGGTGTCTCCCTGGGCTTATTCCACTTATCGCGGCAGCTAGGGGAAATAACGCCCTGGCCGATGCACATTATCCTGGCGGAAAGACAGTGCATGAAGTCGTTACCGCTCAGTTCCGATTCACCATTCCGCCGCAAGGCAACCGGTTGCATGCACATCCTGCTCCTCAGGACTGCCGCGCCGGACGGCTCGGTGCGTTTTGGAAGAAACCTTTGATTTCCGTCCGCAAGCATCCTGGCATTGACGTGCACAATGGAGCGGATCGCCCCACTAAGCAAAGGCAAAACCATGACGCCCAACGGCATCCTTCTGCTGGAATTCCACCCCGAACGTCACGATCTCGGGAAGGGAAAGGAAATGCGCGACGGGCTGTCCGTCGCATTGCAGATCGGGAACACCCTCTGGGTCGCGAACGACGAAACCATCAGCCTGGAACGGCTTTCGCTGGTCAAGGAAGACGGCGGTGGCGAATACCGGTACGCCCGCGACCACAAGCAATTCCCGCTCGACGACTACCTCCGGCTGCCGGTGCCGCGCACCGGCGATCCGGCCGAATTGCAGGAAGTCGATATCGAAGGGCTGGCTTATGACGACGGCTATCTCTGGCTCGTCGGCTCGCACAGCCTCAAGCGCAGGAAGCCGGAGGTGAAGGAGGGCGTCAGGAAGGCGCAGAAGCAGCTGGCCCGGTTGTGTGCGGAAGGCAATCGCTATCTGCTCGCCCGCATTCCGGTTGCAGAAAGCAACGGCACCTTCACGCTGATGAAGGAGTCGGTGCGCAAAGGAAACAAGCAATGCGCCGCCCAGCTTCGCGCCAAGGGCGAACGCAACGACCTGATGGACGTTCTCATGGAGGACGAACACCTTGCACCATTCCTGTCGATTCCTGGCAAGGACAACGGCTTTGATATCGAGGGCCTCGCGGTAGCGGGCAAGCGTGTCTTCATCGGTTTGCGCGGACCGGTGCTGCGCGGTTGGGCAATCATCCTGGAGCTGGCGCTGAAGGAGGACAAGGAAGATCCCGCCGTCCTAAAACTCAAACGGATCGGACCGGACGGCCGTCGATACCGCAAGCATTTTCTCAATCTTGGCGGGCTGGGCATCCGGGACCTGTGCGTACAAGGCGACGACCTGCTGATCCTGGCCGGGCCGACAATGGACCTCGATGGGCCGGTGACTGTCTTTCGGTGGGTGGACGGCACCGAGCCGAAGGGTGAAAGCATGCTGGACACAAACGATGTGAAACGCGTCATCGATGTGCCGTTCGGCCAGGGTGTCGACCATGCGGAAGGCATCTGCCTCTACTCGTCCGACGGCGGCAAGGCAAAATCCCTGCTGGTAGTCTACGACGCCGCGTGCGTGAGCCGCCAGGTCGGTGAAAGTTCGCTTGCGGCGGATGTTTTTCATTTATCCTAGCGAGGGTGGAAAATCTACAAGTCCAACTTGTTTTCAACGACGAGACAACCGACATGGCAACGGACACAAACGTCAAGGGACCAGCTTCCTACTTTCCTTCCATCGAAAAAACGTATGGAAAACCGGTAACGCACTGGCTGAAAATCCTCGATTCGGTGAAAGATAAAAAGCATATGGAGCAAGTTTTCTTTCTCAAGTCCGAGCATAAAATCGGCCACGGCCATGCCAATGCTCTTGTTGCGTATCATCGTGCCCAGCCAGAGACTTGATCATTCACTCAGGCCCAATGCGGTCTGAACCGAAGCATTGGCAGTTATCACAGGAGTGAAACCATGTCGGCGACACTACATTTCCTATGCGGAAAAATGGCGGCCGGGAAGACAACGCTTTCCAGGAAGCTGGCTGACCAGCACCATGCCATCCTCGTTTGCGAAGACGCCTGGCTGCAGCAGTTGTACTCCACCGAGATTGCAAACTTCGACGACTATCTCAAGTATTCCAAAAGGCTGAAGCTGGTCATCGGGCCGCTGGTAACCGAGCTTCTTTGCAATGGCATATCGGTCGTGCTGGATTTTCCGGCCAACGTGCCGGCATCCAGAACCTGGATACGGGATATATTCGAATCGGCCAACGCGGAACATGTCCTCCACTTCGTCGATACGACCAATGAGCGCTGCATCGAGCAACTAAAGAAGCGCAACCTGGAAAAGCCGCCAGGGTCCATGGAAATGACGGTAGAGCAGTTTGAATACATCACGTCACTTTTCATTGCGCCGCAGGAAAGTGAAGGATTCAACATTCGAACCTATCGCTAACTCGAGACCGCAAACAAAAGTCCTCGCCGCCGGTCGGGCCGACCGCTGGACCGTATCCCTTTTTGATCCACAAAGAATCCATCATGGCCCGATGTGGATTAAAGGCGAGAATACCCCGACACACATGGAGACATGATCATGCAAACACCAGGAAGCACAGTCGCATACCGATCCGCCGTCGGCATTGCGCTTGCGGCGGCATTGATGCTCGTCTGGCTGAGTCTCGGCGTCGGCATCATCGGAAAGGATGGCGATCCCGCCAACATGATGTATTTCGGAGTGCTCGCTATCGGTATCATCGGCGCCTTGATCGCACGCTTCCAGCCTCGCGGGATGGCGCGTGCATTGTCGGCGGCGGCACTTGCTCAGGCATTGATCGCCGCGATTGCGGTGATCGCGGGCTTGGGCCTTCCATGGAGCGGACCAGCGGAAGTCCTGATACTCAATGCCTTCTTCATCGCGATGTTCGGCGGTTCGGCCTGGCTGTTTTGGCGTGCTGCACGCGGCTAAGCGGATCATGCGATTTGCAATTATTGGCAACTCGGGCTAGGGAAAGCCAACGCTGGGAAAGCGCCTGGCCGGAGCGATCGATGCGCCCATACTCGACCTGGATAACATCGCATGGGAGCCGGGGAAAATAGCCGAACAACGCGACCCTTTGCTGGCCCGTGCGGATGCCATCACGTTCTGCTCGCAGCATCCGCGCTGGATTGTCGAAGGCTGTTACGCAGATCTGATTGCTTCAGCTCTTGAATACAAACCTTTTTTGTTGTTCCTGGATCCCGGCCTGGAACAATGCGTTTCGAGCTGCTGGCCCAGGCCGTGGGAACCGCACAAATACGGCTGCCTCGAGGAGCAGAACCGGAAGTTAATTTTTCTGCTTGCCTGGGTCGAAGATTACTATCGTCGGCCCGGAGACATGTCGCTGTCTGGACACCAGGCGCTATTCATGGCCTATGAAGGACAAAAAATGCACTGACAGAATGTTCTGACATTGAGCGGGTGGTACTGATGGCCGTAAATCCGGACAACCGTATCGAGAATTGAGCGGTGCACATGCCCCAAAGCGTCCGTCCCGATAATCGCAGCAGTCAATGATGCAGCGCTTCCGGCGATTCCTTTCCAATGCAGGAATAACGCCATTTCTTTCCGTAAATCTTCCCGGCCCGGGAATCCCCGGTCTTCCTCACTTCCCTGGTGCAACTTAATTCAATGGGTTCGGGTCGTTTGCAGGCCACGAATCGTCCGTTTTCCCTTCGATAGGCTCCTTGCTTCCACAGCGCAAGCTTTGCGGCGCCTAGTTGGTTTGTCCTATGAGTTCCGTGCCAAAACGGTTGGTATGTCCTGCTTCGATCGGGACGTTGCGCTCATGTGCCTGGATCTTCGCATACCTATACTTTTTTCAACGTCAACGCCGTTGCTTTCATTCGAAACAGACCGAACAGCGAATGCTTTATCACCCGGAGATAGGTATGCGATTTACAAAAGGCAAGTCGCATGCAACAACCTTGTTTCTGCAAGATGAGGCCGGCGAGTCGAACATGGAGTATGCGCTTGTCGGATTATTGGTCGTCGTCGTAGGAATACTGGTACTGCTGGCGTTGAGCAAAAGCGATTGAAGTGTTAACGCGGGTAAGCATCTCTGTTTGAGGCGAGTGCAATTTTCGATACAGGCTTAGTTATGACGAACGAACTGGATTCCCTGCTTGAACTGCTCGCCATGCTGATCATGGATCCGCGTACCGCGGTGCTTTTTGTCCTGCTTATGCTCGCCGCAGTGCTGGACTATCGCACATACCGCATTCCGAACTGGTTGACGCTGACAGGCGTGATCTTCGCACTCGTTTACAACACCGCTTATCCGGCGCTTCCCCACGCCGGCTTTCTATGGTCCTTCGGCGGCTTGCTCGTCGGCCTGGCGACCATGTTGCCCTTGTATGTCTTCAAAGTCATGGGCGCGGGCGACGCAAAACTGATGGCAATGGTCGGCGCGTTTCTCGGTTTATCCGACGTCCTTTATGCGGTCGTATTCACGTTCATCGTCGGCGGCGTCGCCGCACTGGCATTCGCGCTTTTTCACCGGGCCTTCGGCCGCATGATGGGCAACATCAAGGAAGTCGCCGAGACCATGGTGATATCGGCGATGGCCGGCATCACACCCGATGGCCGCATCGCGTCCCGCGCGTCGGTGGGAAAGCTGCCGTATGGCGTCAGCATCAGCATTGGGACGATCCTGTACGTCGTGGCAAAGCATCTGGGTTTTGCATAAGCGATTCAACTTGGCAAATGAAGGTCGGATATGAAAAACGTTAAAGCAATCGGATTGATTTTCCTGGCGATGGTCATCGGACTGGTTGCCGCGGTATATGCGGCGGGATGGCTGTCAAAGCAAGGCACGATCGCATCCAACAAGGTGGTGGTGGCGACGGTCGACATCGAACTCGGCAGCAAGATCACGCCGCAGATGCTAACTACGGTCGACTGGCCGAGCGGATCCATACCGGCGGGGACCTTCAAGGATGCGAAGGATCTGCACGATCGCGTCGTGAAGATGGGCGTATTGCGCGGCGAAGCGGTCCTGGACGGCAAGCTTGCCCCACCAGGCACCAAGGGTGGACTGTCGGCGGTCATCGCGGAAGGAAAGCGGGCAATGACGGTCAGGGTCAACGATGTGGTGGGCGTAGCTGGATTCGCGCTGCCCGGGAATTATGTGGACGTCATGGTCAACGCCCAGCAGGAAACCAGGCAGGGTGAAGAAAACCGTCAGATAAGCAAAACCGTGCTTGAGAACGTCCTCGTATTGGCGGTCGCCCAGGAAGCGGGGCGCGACGATACCAAGCCGAAGGTGGTCAGCGCGGTCACGCTTGAGCTGTCATTGAAAGACTCCGAGAAGCTGGATCTTGCGCGCAGTGTCGGCACCTTGTCGCTGGTCCTGCGCAACCAGGTGGACAAGCAGACCGTTGCCACGGCCGGCATCACCAAGCGCCAGCTGTTCGGCGAGAAGGAGCCGGAGCCCGCACCCGTCGCGATGGCGGTCACCACCCCCGTGGCGGCGCCCATGGTCCAGCGCAGGAAGCCGGCGCCGCTCCCGGCACGGGATTGCGTCGAGGTGATCCAGAGCGGCACCCGGGTCATGCATTGCTTCGACAAGAACAAGTCAGCTGCAATTCAATAACAGAGACGGAGAGCATTTCAGTGAACAATAAAAA
>NZ_DAIUCO010000304.1:0-5774 GCF_036846085.1 Noviherbaspirillum sp.
GCCTACCGGATCGCCCTCAAGGGCGTCGAGGTCGGCAGCGGCGAGGCATTTCCCGGCCAGTTCCTGGCGATCAACCCGGGCATGGTCACCGGGGCGTTGCCAGGCCCGGTGACCAGCGATCCGGCTTTCGGCCTGCCGGCGGTCTGGGTCGATGCAGCCACACGCGATCAGGCGCAAGCCATGGGATATACCGTGGTCGACGCGGGCACCGTCGTGGCGACCCACCTGAATCACCTGATCACGATGCATGCGGCGGAACTCCTCGGCCGCCAGGAAGTGCAGCAGCTGCTCGACCACCTCACGAAGGAATCGCCGAAGCTGGTGGAAGACCTCGTGCCTAAGATGCTGCCGCTGTCGACGCTGCAGAAAGTGCTGCAGAACCTCCTCAGCGAAGGCGTGCATATCCGCGATATGCGCACCATCATCGAAACGCTGGCCGAGCACGCCTCCTACCAGCAGGACGCAAACGAATTGACGGCGCTGGTACGCATTGCGCTCGGACGCGCCATCGTCCAGCAGCTGTTCCCCGGCATGAACGAACTGTCCGTCATCACGCTGGACAACCGGCTCGAGCGGCTCCTGATGCAGTCCATGCAGTCCGGCGGTCCGGACGGCGCCGGCATCGAGCCTGGCCTCGCCGATACGATCGCAATGCAGGCGGAGCAGGCTACGCGGCAACAGGAACAGATGGGCCTGACGCCGGTACTCCTGGTTCCCGGACCATTGCGCGCGCTGCTGTCACGTTTCCTGCGCCGCGCGCTGCCGCAGCTGAAAGTGCTGTCGCACGCGGAATTACCCGATTCGAAAACTATTAGAGTGACAAGCCTGGTTGGAGGGCAAGCATGAACGTAAAGAAATTCTCGGCAAGCACATCGCGTGACGCATGGCGTCAGGTACGCGAAGCTCTTGGCCCCGACGCGGTGATCCTGTCGAACCGCACGATCAACGGGATGGTCGAGATCCTGGCGCTGGCGGGCGAGGACATGTCGTCGCTGGCAGAGCCGGCGGTGGAAAAAGAAGCGCTGTCCCAGTCGACGCTGGCGGCACTGACGCCGAAGCAGCGACCGGAAAGCGGGCAGGCCGCAGGACTTGCAGGTGCGCTGGCAGCCGCCCGCCAGCAGTCGAATCCGCAGGAAGCCGCTACAGCGTCGGCATCGGCGGAACTGGCACAGGTGATGAGTGAAATCCGTTCGATGCGCGGCATGCTGGAAGCCCAGCTCACCGAGATCGCCTGGGGCAGCCAGCAGAAGCGCGAGCCGGCGAAAGGCCTGGTGATGCGGGAAATGCTCGCCGCCGGATTCAGCGCCAGCCTGGCCCGCTACCTGGTTGAGAAGCTGCCGGCCGGTGAAAAGCCGGAAGGGGCGATGAACTGGATCAAGTCCGTCCTCACCCGCAACCTCGCAGTGGTCGATAACGAAGCGGAGATCATGGGAAAGGGTGGCGTGTTTGCGCTCGTAGGGCCGACCGGTGTCGGCAAGACCACCACCACCGCCAAGCTGGCGGCACGCTGCGTGATGCGCCACGGCGCCGGCAAGCTGGCCTTGATCACCACCGACGGCTACCGTATCGGCGGTTACGAACAACTGCGCATCTACGGCAAGATCCTCGGCGTGATGGTGCATTCGGTGAAGGACGAAACCGACCTGCGCATCGCGCTCGACGAAATGAAAAACAAGCACACGGTGCTGATCGACACCGTCGGCATGGGGCAGCGGGACAAGATGGTGGCGGAACAGATCGCGATGCTGTCCGGCGCCGGCACCAAGGTCAAACGGCTGCTGTGCCTGTCCGCCACGTCGTCCGGCGAGACGCTCAATGAAGTGGTGCGGTCCTACCAGGGTTCCGGCCTGGCCGGTTGCATCATGACCAAGCTGGATGAAGCCGCCACCATCGGCAGCCTGCTCGATGTGGCGATCCGCCAGAAGCTGAGCCTCTACTACGTTGCCAACGGCCAGCGGGTGCCGGAAGACCTGCACGTGGCAAACCAGCATTACCTGGTGGACCGCGCCTTCAAGCTCAAGCGCGAAACCGCGCCGTTCCTGATCCAGGATTCGGAGCTGCCGATGGTGATGGCCAACACGGCCCGTTCGATGAACGACAATGAACTCCGCGAGGTGCGAATTGGCTAATTTTCATGTGGATCAGGCGGAGGGATTGCGTCGCATGCTGGCCGGCCCGCGGCCGCGAGTCTTCACGTTTCTGTCGGCGACGTCCGCCGAGGAAAAGGGCGCGATGCTGGTGAATCTCGGCGCATCGCTTGCGCAGGCCGGCAGCAACGTCCTGCTGTTCGACGCCAGCACCGGCTCCCAGGGCATCGCCTCACGGCTCGACGCGGTGCGAAGCGCGACATTGCTGCAGGTTGCCCGGCAGGAGAGGGCGCTCGACGAAGCGGTGCAGGCCATGCCGCAGGGCTTCGGCGTGGCGACAATGGCGCGCGGCACGCAGCGCGTCGTGCCGGGCGATGCCGACCAGGCACGGCGCCTGTCCAACGCATTCAAGTTGCTGGCAGCGGGCGGCGACATCCTCCTGGCGGATGCCGAGCTCGACGCCGAAGGCGGACTGCCGATCGACGCGCTGGCCGATAGCGAAATCGTGGTGCAGGTATCCGCCGGCGCGGCATCGATCAAGGACGCCTACGCCATCATCAAGCGCATCAACGCCCGCTTCGGCCGGCGCCCCTGCGGTGTGCTGGTCACCGGCACGTCCGACGCCGAAGCAAGGGTGGTGTTCGACAACATGGCGCGTGCGGCAAACCGCTACCTGGCCGTCAAGCTGTATTCGATGGGATCGGTCCCGCCGGACGATCATGTCAAGCGCGCGGCACGTCTCGGACGTGCGGTGATCGACGCGTTTCCGCTCGCCGGCGCATCGGTTGCCTTCCGCACGCTCGCCGGACGATTTGCCCTTTCCGATGTGCCAGGCATGGGTTTGCATGGTATATCGGCGAACGGTGCCAACCCGAGAATTTGAATTATGTATACCGTTAGCGGAAAAACGGACAAGGCGGATAAGAACGCGTTATTGACCCAGCATGCGCCTCTGGTCAAGAAGCTCGCACACCAGATGAAAGCGAAGCTGCCGCCCAGCGTCGAAGTTGACGACCTCATCCAGGCCGGCATGATCGGCCTGCTGGATGCGGTCAACCGCTATGAAGAAACCCACGGCGCGCAGTTCGAAACTTACGCGGTGCAGCGCATCCGCGGGGCGATGCTCGACGAGCTGCGCAGCAGCGACTGGCTGCCGCGCAGTTTGCGCCAGAACATGCGCAAGATCGAAGTCGCCATCAATAACCTGCAGCAGCGGCTTGGCCGCACGCCGAAGGAAACCGAGATCGCCAAGGAGCTCAAGGTCTCGCTGGAGGAGTACCAGGAACTGCTGTCCGACGGCAGCGGCCACCAGCTGGTGTACTACGAGGATTTTCACGACGGGGAGGGGAACGATCACTTCCTCGACCGCTACTGCGTCGACGAATCGCCCGATCCGCTGCAGGCTCTGGTAAATGGCGGATTTCGCGAAGCCGTGATCGACGCGATCACTGCCCTGCCTGACCGGGAAAAAATCCTGATGGGTCTCTACTACGAGCAGGAAATGAATCTCAAGGAAATCGGCGCCGTCATGGGCGTGTCGGAATCCAGGGTCTGCCAGTTGCACAGCCAGGCGATCTCACGCCTGCGCGCCAAACTGCGGGAGCAGGCGTGGACTGGGCTAGCCTAGCCGGCATCGCGCTTGCACTGGCCGGTGTGCTGTTCGGCCAGATGCTCGAGGGCGGCGATATTTCATCGCTGCTGCAGCCGGCCGCCTTTTCGGTCGTGATGATCGGCACCGCCGGCGCGGTGCTTCTGCAGAGCGGCACGGCAACCTTCGTGCGCGGCATGATGATGCTGCGCTGGATCGTCACGCCGCCGGACGGCGCCAGCACCGTGTCCAACGTTGAAATCGCCACCTGGAGCAGCACCGCCAGGCGGGAGGGTCTGCTTGGCCTGGAGCGTTTCCTCGAGAGCGTGCGTGATCCGTTCACCGCCAAGGGGTTGCGCCTGATCGTCGACGGCATCGATCCTTACAAGGCGCGGGAAATCCTGGACGTCGACATTTCCACCTATGAGCGGCGGGAGCGGCAGGCGGTCAAGGTCTGGGAAGCCGCTGGCGGTTATGCACCGACGATCGGCATCCTCGGCGCAGTGCTCGGCCTCATCCACGTCATGGAAAACCTCTCCGATCCGTCGAAGCTTGGTGCCGGCATTGCGGTCGCCTTCGTTGCCACCATCTACGGCGTCGGATTTGCCAATCTCGTGTTCCTGCCCATCGCGAACAAGCTCAAATCCCATATCGTCGATGAAGTCCGCCGGCGCGAGATGATGGTCGATATCTGCTTCGCCATCGCCACCGGTGAAAACCCGCGCGTCATCGAAGAGCGCATGGCCGCCTACCGTTAAGGCAACGATGATTCCCGACCGGCGCCGCAGGGCGCGCAAGCGTTTCGAGGAAGAGCCGGACAGCCACGAGCGCTGGATGGTGTCCTACGCCGATTTCATCACGCTGCTGTTCGCCTTTTTCGTCGTGATGTACGCGCTGTCGAGCGTGAACGAAGGGAAGTACAAGATTCTTTCCGGCTCCCTGGTCAGCGCCTTCGGGCGTGCGCAGCCAGCGCCGGTGATTACCGGCGAAGACCAGGTTGTTCCGGGGATCCGCCATGGAGCGCAGCAGAAGACGCGCAATGCCGAAACGCTCCGCCGCGAAAAAGAGCAGATGACCGCCATCGCCCGCGACATCCTCACCGTACTGTCACCGCTGGTGGACCAGGGAAAGGTGCGGGTAACGCAGACCATCCGCGGCGTGAACGTGGAAATCAATGCCAGTGTCCTGTTCGCCCCCGGCGATGCCCGTCTCGCCGGCGAGACCATCGGCGCACTGCGCGCCGTTGCGGCGGTCCTCAAGACCGACGACCATGCGATTCAGGTCGAAGGACATACCGACAGCCAGCCGATCAGCAATGCGCAGTTCCCGTCGAACTGGGAGTTGTCGGCGGTGCGCGCCAGCAGCGTCGTGCGGCTGTTCATCGACAGCGGCGTGGCGGAAAAGCGGCTGACGGCGGTGGGCCATGGGCCTACCCGGCCGGTGGGGTCCAACGACACCGCCGACGGCAGGCTGCGCAACCGGCGGGTGTCGGTCATGATCCTGTCGAATCTGCCGGAAGAAGTGACGGAGCTGCCGGTGATGTGAGTGCAGGTCAGGTAATGTGCTGCGGCCGTGGAACGGCATCATCGGCGACTGCACGGGCACCAACGTCAATCCAGGTACGCCATAGGTATGTCGCCCGATCGGTCAATGAAAGCTGTCCGGACCAAGCTTGAGGGGATTGCCCGGCACGTTCGCCGCCACCATGCGCCTGGCTACGCCGTTGATGTTGGCTTCGAATGCGCGGAAGGTGTCGATCGGGCTTGCTTCGCCTGCGCTTTGCCGGGAAAGCTTGGCCAGCGCTTCGTTCGAGATGAAACAATCACGATTGATCGAGTCGACGCGGACCGTGAAGGCGACGCCTTCGGTCGTTAATTGTGGTTCTGCCAGGGTGTGTGACATGTCTTGCTCCAGAGATTCCGTAGGGAAAAAGGCGTGGCTGAAATTGAATGCCATCCACGAGGGTGCGCCGTGGTTGGCGTTTTGGCAAGCTCAATCGCATTTGCAGGCATGAGATTTCATGCCGGTATGAGAAATGTCATGCCGGTGACCGGACTGCTGGAATGGGAGCGGGTGGGCCGCCGCGGGCGGCCCGGGAG
>NZ_DAIUCO010000305.1:0-5736 GCF_036846085.1 Noviherbaspirillum sp.
TTGTCTGGGCCGGAAGCATCGCCCTGTCGTCGGCCATTCTTGCCGATGTCTACGGCGTGAAACTGGTGGGCGTCCTGTATGGATTTGCCTATCTCGGCCACCAGATCGGCGGCATGATCAGTTCATGGCTTGGCGGCTGGGGATATGAAATGTACGGCACCCACTGGATCGCCTTCGGTTCGGCGGGCGCGGTCCTGCTGATCGCAGCCGGCGTATCGCTGCGATTGCCGGGCAAGGGATTCACGCTGACAGCGCCGACGCTGGCGGTTCAGCGTTGAGCGGCAAGACGCTGTTCGATATAGATCCGACATCGGTACATAGGTGGAACAGATCCGAATCCAACTATTGCAGTGCTTCGTCAATTTCATCGTTGAATCGATCTAAATCGTTAGAAGACAGCAAAGGAAACGCCGCTGACATTCATGGCGCAATTGGCCATGACGACCCATTGCAACGCAATGTCGTGGCAAGCGTTAACCCAAACCTGTTGACTGATGTGCCGATGCGGGCATCGGCAGAGCCAGGACGAATGACAAACCGGTCTGGCGCTTCGACTTCCATGTCGGCATAATCAGCACGCACATCCTTTTTACCGTCGTAGCCAATGACCCAGCCGCCACCATTCGATCCCCCCTATACAACGACATACCGTACCACTGACGGCATACGCGTTGCCGAAACCCTCGCAGATGGCACGGTGCGGGACATCACGTCCACCAGCCATGGGCAGGCCCTGATAAGTGCGACACAGGCAACCGGGTCCGCAGCGCAGCGGGATGGGCAGGCGAGTGAATCCGCCGGCCCATCAGCACCCAATGCGAAATCGGTTCCCGGCAATCGTCGCGCCATGACATTCCTGGCTGTTCCCTTTGCCGACAAGGACAGCGCAAAGAGCTTTGGCGCAAGGTGGGACCCGGCAAAGCGCAAGTGGTACGTGCCGCATGGATTGGACATCAACCTTTTCGAGCGCTGGTGGCCTGATGAGCTGAAGCAGAAATGACGCGACGCGGGCAACCCAGGCGCGGCCACTGTCCGTCAATGCACCAGCATCGAAAAAGGCCAAACACCGCCTTCCACTAGGGAATGGATCCCGATCCGTTGGAATAACGCTGCATGCCTGTTTTACAGTTTGCGAGTTTATTGCCATCACGATCTTTTTGCAGAAAGTACGGCATACGAGTCGCGCAATAGAAAAACGCCAACTTGCTCTATTCGACAAAAATGAAAGCCGTCAGGACCGCAAACTTCAAGGCAATCAGAACGCGGAGACGAGTTCGCATGCGCTTGCCTTTTTCAACCAATTCCTTGGCGAGACGACGTTTACCCGGCCGCACAAGTAAATGCTTGGCACGCGCGCCGGCGTCCCGCCAGGGCGGAGATTTTATATTTGTCATGGAGATCATCCCAACGCCCATTCAGCAGGGGCAAAATAAACAAGTTACGTTGCAAGACGCTGGTAGCGTCATGTAACGATGGGACGCAGTGTGCTCGGCGACTGTTTGATAGAAAAATGAACCAGGGAAATCAAAGACGCAATCTTCTGGGTACTCGCATATTGTTTGCCCTGGCTTTTCACATGCCAACCGGTAGTGCATCAGCGAATAAAATCGGCAGAATGTTCTGGTTGATAAAGCACATCCAAGATCCGCACGCGCGACATCTGGCCGTCTCGCCGTGGCCAATCAATAACATCGCCTACCGATAGACCGAGCAGCGCTGTACCAATCGGGGTGAGGACGGATATCTGATTCGCGCCTTGCGTCAGTTCCTTCGGATACACAAGCGTCAAGCAAAACTCTTCGTGTGGATGGTCGATTTCAAACCGCACCTTTGAGTGCATGGTGACGACTGTCGGAGGCATATCTGTCGATTCAATAATTTCTGCCCTGCCCAATTCATTCAGCAAAGCGTCTTTGCTATCGAAAGAAGCAGGAAGAGAATCCAGCAGCGTTTCAAGCCGCTCCAAATCTTGCAAAGAAACGATGATGTTAGGTTTCATATGAAGAGTCCATTTGTGTTGAACGACGTACTTAATTAAAGGGAAAACCAGAACGCGAGTGAACGGCCATTCTGGTTCCTTTGCGTATATGGCTATAGTGAGAACAAACCTGCTGCCTCCGGCTGGTAGACAAGCTCAAGGACACGCAAATTGAAGCGGCGTCCTTTTGCACTCCACCAATGAGTCTCCTGACCGGTAGAGAGTCCTAAAAGCGCGGCCCCAACCGGACTGAGTATTGAAACATCGCCTTGACGGCTCGTAGAATTTGGATAAACCAGGGTAAATCCATAGACTGCCTGGTTCCCCAGCTCAAGAAACAGTACCTGAGAGTTCATTGTCACAATGCATTCAGGAATGTCCTGTGGAACCACGACGTCTGCGTTTCGCAGCTTTTTCTCCAGCAGACTAACGCTTCGCATCTCTTTTCCATCGGTCTGATTCATCAATTCAGAGATGCGCAGATGATCCAGAGTCGACATGACGATCGGATACGCGGGATCAGCGTTCGGCTTAGTCTCGGCTTGACGCCCATGCCCATTAATTGGATAGATCATGAACTGCTTCCTTTCCGAAAGAGACGCACATTGCTTGGCGCACCGCGTGATGGTGAAACATGCGCTTTTGCAGCAGGAGGTTCATGCTTGCTTAGCACATCAGCGTGAAGTTCAACCGTTTCGCGAGTGTCGAATTGCGCTGCTATGTTTGCCCATCCAGTCTGCGCGTTCAGAGTTTCAATCGTCTTTACGCCGAGTTCAATACCGAGCATTGCTGCCGTGGCCTCTACACGTCGCCCTCGTTCAGAGTTGACAGTCTCAATAAGCATCTTTGCGATCGGTTTCACAGTGACCTCCATTCTTGCGCCATCTACGTCATGCGCGCTGATTCAAGTAGTGTCTAAGACCCTCGGACAAGTTTCACAACAGGGTTTCGTATGATGCGTCCGTTAATCGAGTAGCCCTTCTTCTCGACGTGCTCGACCATTGGCAACGTGGCTTGGGTATATTGGGCAGGTTGCAAATCATGTTTTTGGTGGTCATACGGGTCCCCAGGCTGTGGACCTAGTTCCTCGAATCCAAACTTTTCCAAAGCCCCGTCCAGCTGTTTTGCAGCAAGCTCAAGACCTGCCTTCAATGCCTGGGCGTCGGTCGTGTTTATGGCGAGTGCAGCCTCTAAAGCATCCTTAAAAGGCAGCAACAAAGTAGCGAGCTCCGTTGCGCCGAATTGATATGCAATAGCTGCATCAGCTGCAGCACGACGACGTGCGCGCTCGACATCCGATTGAGCTTCCTGCAATTGCTTGTGCAGTTCGTCAGCGTGCTTACAGAGCCTGTCGATTCTCATGCCGATTTCATCGTGGCCACTGTGGTTTTCCGCATTACAAGAGGTCGACTGGTCTGCACTCGTCCTGACATTTGTACCTGATGCCCCATGAGCCATAGCATGTTGGTGCCTTTGATCCTGATTCGCTCTCATATGAATCTCCGAAATCCAACGGTTGAACAACCACAATCTCGGCTGGCTTGTTAGTAGCCATCTCACAATAACGCCGCATTTCCTGGATAGTAGGAAGTTGCATGCGCTGGTTGAAAATCGACTATCTCGACAAACCGAATCTGATTGATTGGAACCGATATTTCGACGATGCTTCCGATCACACGCCCAATTAGCGCCATGGCCAATGGCGCAAGAATTGAAACGCGCGCCAACGTTTCGTTGGCGTCGTGGGGACATACCAGAACGATTGACTCCATCGTCCTCGTGCCCACCGCACGATAGGTAACTTCAGAATTTAGAGTCACGAAGTCCGACCTGGGGCAGTCCTTTGGCTGCAGAACAGACGTCGCAATCAGATCAATCAGCTTTTCTGCGCAGTTGTAGTCAACATCGCGCACCCTTAGCAAGTTCTCTGCAATTCTGCTGAGCGTGGCTGCGTCTTCCTGGGACAAGAAACGTTCGATTTTCATGGCGATAGAACCCCTCCAGCCATCGCATGATGCGTGGCCGAAAAAAAGACATAGAGTGTCGAGCGCAGTTCATGCGCTAACACGTCATTCAGATCTTAAGTAGGGGGTGGCTCGGCAGAGCGGAGAATGTTGACTTGTTCTCTTGGGCGCTCGCCGAGCCTAAGAGAGGCAGGCGAGGTCTCGTGTGGTCGACTGCGCACGATAAGTATCGACCGATGAAAACCCGTACGATACCGCGCCGAGAAGACAGATTGAACCAACTGCTGCGGCCATAGCAAAACCACCCTCGTTCAGGGGAGAACAATTGCGATTCGCGAGAATGCATTGTTTGTTCACTTGGTTTAGATAGGATGTCAATTGGTTTGAACCGAGTATATACGCTTAAATTTTTTCGTCAACTCAACTGGTGACAATTGCGATGAGGGAAAGCAGTACGATTTCCGATGACGTCGGCATCATCATTGCCGAACACGGAAGAGCCAGTCTGGATCCGATAGTCGCCGCTCGCCCGCATACAATATTTTGCTAGCACAGAATTTTCTGCACGCTTTGAGTGACGCTCCGTCGGGAAGAAAATATCACCTGTTCCGTCATCCGTTGACCACATCGGCAAAAACAGCCACCGCGATACTGACGAGCGTTGTCGTGTTCTATCGCCAGTGGCTGCTTGCTGTTTCTTTTGCTTCATGACGTAATTACTTGTCGTCGAACCCACCAATTTGCCAAACCAAAAGCAGCAAAGGACTCAGCGTAATTACCGCGGCCGCATAAAAAATCCACACTACCACTTGAAGTGATTTGTCGAAAACATTATCAACAAAATCGGAGATTTTCGTTTTCATAAAATCTCGATTAGTGGATGTTACGTGCGCGCGATCCAACCCATCTTGAGGGCGTATTTTATTTCCATGTCCGCATTCACCGGACGTGTTTTAAAGGTTGGAGGGTGAACATCTTCTTCACCAGCGACATTGTAGTAGCCGGCAAAATTATCGTTATTGAGAATTGCCTTGTAAAACTCGTTTCGTGGATCGCTTTCGCGTTGAGCCCGCTCCCGCATGAAAGCAATATTTATCTTTTCGTAGGAGCCGGTAAGTGGTCGTTTAAATCGCATGATCTTCCCCCAGTAGCCGTATTTTGAAATAAGAGGGTCTAACAAAATGCCTTTGGCTGCGTTGCGTCGCCTTGTCGTACGTCTGTCTGTACTGCCTGCATCAACGCGCCTTGCCAGAGAGCACGAAGCTGGCGCTTTGTTCATTTAGTTATGACGCTCTTAGAAAGGTATATGCGATATGGGTTCAATACAGCAAGCTGTCACCACAAGCGATGTGTTCGGCTTTTTGCCAATTCATTTTTAGTGACCACTATTGTGAGAACGTTTGACTGGTGCCCGAGACCGGAATCGAACCGGTACGCCCCCTCTCGGGTAAGCGGCGGATTTTAAGTCCGCTGTGTCTACCAATTTCACCACTCGGGCGGCGCGCACTGGAGATAGTGCGGATATGAAAAAAGCGCACTGGGCGCTTTTAAAAAAAATGGAGGCGGGGGTCGGGATCGAACCGGCGTAGACGGCTTTGCAGGCCGCTGCATAACCACTTTGCTACCCCGCCACGGGACGTATTGTAATCACAAAACCAGAACTGTGCTGCTTGTGCGATATTCCAATCCGACCGGTAAATCGCAGCAATAAAAAAAGGAAGCTTGTCAGCTCCCTATCATGGAGCGGGAGAAGAGTCTCGAACTCTCGACCTCAACCTTGGCAAGGTTGCGCTC
>NZ_DAIUCO010000306.1:0-5667 GCF_036846085.1 Noviherbaspirillum sp.
CCTCATGGAACTCCACCTCCGAACTGGCGTTGGCCTTGTTGCCCAGCTTGTCCTTCAGGCGCTGGATCCGGATGGCGTTGAGAGAACCATCGGGCAGGACACGCGGCAGGAAGAAGCAACTGAGGCCGGCAGGCGTCTGCGCCAGTACCAGGAAGGCGTCGCACATCGGCGCGGAGAAAAACCACTTATGCCCGGTCAGCCGGTACCGCCGGCCCCAGGCATCGCTGCCGTCGGCGATTGCCTGCGTCGTATTGGCACGGACGTCCGAGCCGCCCTGCTTTTCGGTCATGCCCATGCCCATCGTGACGCCGGCTTTCTCCCGCCAAGGTTTCAGCGCCGGATCGTAGGCGCGGCTCATCAGCTTCGGCCCCCAGTCGGCAAAGACCGTCGCATTGCCGCGCAGCGCCGGCGTGACAGCATAGGTCATCGAGATGGGACAAAGAACCGACGGTTCCAGCTCGGTGAAGAGCATGAAGGCGGCGGCGCGCGCGACATGCGGCGATACGCCATGTCCGGCCCATGGCGTGCCATGCAGCCCGGCAGCGGTCGCGGCTGTCATAAGGGCGTGATAACTCGGATGGAACTCGACATTGTCGGTACGACGCCCGAACCGGTCATGGCTATGCAGTTGCGGCGCGTGCACATTGGCAAGCCTGGCGTGGTTCTGCATGTCCGCGCTGCCCGCAAGGGCGCCCAGCCTGGCCAGCCCGGCGGTATCGAGTGTGCTCGCATTGAGTTTCAACGCATCACGCAGCGGCTGGTTTGCTTCGAAAAGATTGACGTCCGTCAGCGGCTCGGGCTGATTGAATACTTCATGGGTGATATGCACGTTGGTCTCCGGCTGGGTGCTGCTACTTATCGATCAACGACGAATCAACAAGTGAGCTCGGAATAAAACTGGAAGTTGTCTTTATTGCTGCGCTTGACGCCATACATCGCCGCGTCGGCATGTTTCATCAGCGCTTCCTCGTCCTGCCCGTCGTCAGGGTACACGCAAATGCCGACGCTGGCAGTCACTTGATGCACGCTGCCTGAAAGCATGATGGGTTCGCGAAGCGCCGCCACGACTTTTTGGGCAATCCCGCTCAATTCATCGGGATGGCGAATTTCATGCACGATGACGACGAACTCGTCCCCGGCCAGCCGGGCGACGAAATCGCTGCCGCGCACGTTCTGCGTCAGGCGGTTCGCGGTGTGCTTGAGCAGGACATCGCCGGCATCGTGACCGAATGTGTCGTTTACTTCCTTGAAATGGTCGAGGTCGATGAACATGACACCGAACATCCGGTCGTATCTGCGGGCCTGTTGCACGGTGTGGCTGAGAATCTGGTTGAACATCATCCGGTTGGGCAGTCCGGTCAGGATATCGTGGCTGGCAAGATGCCGGATCCGCTCTTCCGCCATCTTCTTTTCCGTGATGTCCTTCCCGGTGCCCCGGTATCCGATCAGCCGGCCTTCCGGATCCGTCACGGGTAATCCGCTGACGCTGATATAGCGTTGCGCCCGGTCGCCGCCTGTCCGCAGCTCCAGTTCGTAGAATGCGGCCCCTTCCGACAGCAGTCGCCGGTGTTCCGCCCACTGCTCCGCCGAAAAATTGTCGAACGGCAGCTCCCACAAGGTCTTGCCGAGATACTCGTCCGCCGCCATGCCGCTTTTCGCGAAGACGTCGCCATCGATCTGGATGAAACGGTAATCGCCGTCCTGTTCCCAGTACCAGTCGGACGAGAGTTCGGTCAGGTCGCGGAATCGCTCTTCACTATCGCGCAAGGCAGTTTCCATTCCGCGCCTTGTAGTGACGTCCCGCAGGATTCCCCGGAAACCTTTCGCGACACCGGACGCATCGCGGATCAAATGGATCGACCCCTCGCAGAGCACCTTCTGCCCGTTTTTGTGGAGCAGGCGCCAGTCGATTCCCTTTTTCGCGATGCCGGTCCGGTATACCTCGTTGAACTGCCCATATACATACGCCGCTTCATCCTCCGCCTGATAAAGGCGGTAATTCCACCCTATCATTTCCGTCAGTCCGTAACCGGTCATCCGGGAAAATGCCTCGTTGTAGAGGACCATGTTGCCGGCAAGGTCGACCTCGTAGTATGCGTCCGCGATGCTTTCAAGAATGGAGCGGTACTTTTCCTCGCTTGCACGCAGCGCCTCTTCCGCATCGCGGCGTTCGGTGTTGTCACGGGTGACGCCGCGGAATCCGCAGGGCACGCCGTTCTCATCCAGAATAAGCTGCATCGCCGTCTGCGCCACGCATGCCGAACCATCCTGGCGCCATACCCTGTATTCGGTCAATTCCGCCTGCGCGCCGCTCTGGAAAACCTGGTTGTATACCTTGAGCACATAGGCTGCCGTGTCCGCGTCCATGTAGTCGCGGTAATTCAGGCCCAGCACTTCCTCTTTGGCTCCCATGTGCAGCCGGCACATGGCCTTGTTCACAAAGGTATAGGTGCCTTTCAGATCGACTTCGAAATAGCCGTCGCTCATGTTCTCCAGCACGCCGCGATACTTTTCCTCGTTCTGGCGCAAGGCATGTTCGGCCTGCTGCTTCTCGATTGCGCGGTCAAAGTTGTCGAGCGCAAAAACGATGTTTTGCGCCATCCGCTCAAGCAGCTCGATGACCTGCTCGTCGAATGCGAATTTTTCACGGGAGTACAGCAGCAGCACACCTACCGACTGGCCGTTACGAATCAAGGGGAGCGCTGCGCCGGACGCCAGTTTCTGCTGGTCCGCGGTGATGCGCCAGGGCGGCACGCGTGCGCCGCCGATCAGGTCGTTGCTGACGCACGGTTTCTTCTCGCGAAATGCCGCGCCCACGAGGCCCTGCCCTTCAGGCCGGTTTGCGTTGAAGGAAATGCGTATGCTGCGCAGGGTATCGGCCGCCTCGCCGGCTACCGCCGCAATGCAGGCCCATTCCGTTTCGGCATCAGGCAACAGGATGGACGCATTGATGATCTGTCCACCGCTTACCGCGACCTCGCACACCTGCTGGTAAAGTTCGGAGGGCGTGGTCGCATGCAGGATGGCTTCATTCGTGCCATTGATGGCAGCGTACATGCGGCTGAAGCGCAATGCCGATATCTCGGCTTCCTTGCGGCGGGTGATGTCGCGGGCGATGCTGATGATGGTCCATCGGTCCTCGATCCGAATAGGACGCCGTTGCAATTCATAGACATAAGTAGACCCGTCGCGGTTGCGGGCAACGGTTTCTCGGGCGTGCTGACGTCCGCCGGACGCGATGATCTCGTCGTATTCCCGCTCGAGGTCGCTCCGGTCTGTCAGCAACAGGTGTTCGGGGCCCATCGACAGCAATTCCGCGCGGGTATATCCGGAGGCGACGCAGGCATTGTTATTGACGTAGGTGAACCGCATGGTTTCGCGGTCGACGAAGTAAATTGAATCACCCGAAATATCCATCGCGCGCCGGAAATGGCGCAATTCGTCTTCATGACGCTTCTGCGCGGTGATATTGCGCATGATCCCGCGATAGCCTGTATGGCGGCCGCTTTCGTCCCGCAACGCCTCGCCGCAAACGCTCAGGAAGCAGGCGCTGTCGCTGCCCTTGTGCCAGGAAAGGATGACCTCGCGAAAAGACTGGCGTTGCAGCATTGTTTCCCGGAAAACCGACCAGTCGCTGTTCTCGATGCCGAGTCCGGGGATATCCCACAGCGCGTTTCCGATGGCCGCGTCGAGGTCGTCCACGGATAGCGGCGGATGAGCGGTCGTACTCCGCAATTGCGTAAACCTGCATCCGCTGTCCTGTTCCCAGTACAGATCCGACGCAAGCGCGATTAAGCTTTCCATGAACTCACCTCTGGTTTTCCGACCATATCGGAAAACCGGTTCCTCAGTGCGCTGACGGCACACATTCTCATTCTTATTTGCTACTCACCCGTCAATGTGGTTATCGATGCGTGCGGCCTGGCGAGACACCTGCCGGATTGATATGGACGCATGATCGACTCCACTGTCTCCATCATGTTGTGACGCCAAATGATTGCTATAGGGCAAGCACCGGCGAACGCACCAAGACATTACCATGAAGCAACAACAGTCGACGTAACTTGTTGTTGTTATTCCGTCTCAAATTCATCGGCAAATACTCTGTCCTGCTTGGGGGCATTGGAGTCATTTCAGAAAAGCAATCCATTCCATTTGCTGAAGGAAATATGAAAGAGAGTGTAAATACATCCAATTAGGTAGCTTAACTGCCTTGAAATTAGGCAGAACAACCACATCTAAAACTCATGTTTCGTCGCGTCAAATCGCTTTCGAATCAATAGTTTAACGAAGCGCATTTAATGCATTCCCGCAACTGGAAATTTTATCGTTTTTATTGCATCCGCGACCAAAAAGATATTGATTAATAACGCTGATGTACTTAAAATACACTGTACGTATACACAGTTTCGAATTGTCCTGGAGATGCCGGATTGGTGAATGCAGTTGCCCGGCGATGCAGCTAACTTACAAGGACTAGTCCGTTACGGCGTCGACCGGGCGGTCATGCGGTTCGGCCTGCAGCTGCTGGCGAAGCAAGTCGATCATGATTTCGCGGGCTTTACTTGGCTGGGCGCGGAAAAGGGTGAGAGCGGTCTCGATGAAGAGCTTTTCCTTCTCATCGGCCGGTGACTTCAGGCTGTCGTGTTCCTGGTCCATCCAGCCGCGTGGCAGGTTCAGGCGCTCCTCGATGTTGCGGGCAATGTTGTTGCCGATGTTTTTTCGCATGCACTTGATGTGACTGAGATAGCGATCGGAGAGATCGAGGCGCTCGGCGAAGAGTTTAAGCATCCCCCGCTGAGGCAGATCCGGATGCTCGGCGATGAAGTCATTGAACAATTTGAGAAAGTTCTTGAGTCTGATTTCGCTGCTGCTCAATGCCATATGAATGTTCTCCCGGTCCAGCGATGTGCCTCTGCTGACGACCGGACAGTTTAACCGAGAGGCACTGTTTCTTGTTGAAGAAAAGCAACCTTTTAGGGCGATTTTTCTTTATGCATCGCCGCACTACCCGATCGATGAATGTACCGGTTTCCCGGCGGTTCATTCTCTTTACAGCGTTATCTGAATTGCCGGGGTAAAGAAATACCTGAACGTGCCTCTTGAACGCGTCGCTTAAACCAGATGAAAAAGATGAAAAGTCGTTATCCCCAACCTGTCAATTCCGATACGTTCGATTTCCGCATGCGCGATGAAGCGCCTTCACGATCCGTCGTCGAATCGATCGTGGTGAGTTCGGAAATCTGCGGTCACCCGCTGTCGTTTGCCGCTGCCAAGATGCTTGCCGCGGATCTCGGCGATTTTGATGATGCCGCCGTCCGTGCCGCGCTGGCACGCTGCAGGATGGAAGTACACGGCTTGCTGAAGCTGTCCGACATCCTTGCGCATATCGACGATGGCCGCCCCACTGCCGATGAAGCATGGGCGCTGATGCCGCAGTCGGAACAGATGACGGTGGTCTGGACCGAGGAAATGGCGCAAGCCTCGGGCGCCGCATCGCGATATCTCGACGAAGGCGATATGGTCGCGGCACGCGCCGCCTTCGACGAAGCCTACGTCAAGGCGGTCGTCGCGGCGCGCATCCGGCGGGATCCTGTCCGGTGGACGCCGTCGCTCGGCAGCGATGTCCGCAAGCGCGAAAGCGTGCTGCACGACGCGGTGCAGAAA
>NZ_DAIUCO010000307.1:0-5665 GCF_036846085.1 Noviherbaspirillum sp.
CCCGGCGACCGCATCTGGTTCCGCAATCCGGATAGCCATTCGTCCGATGTCACCGGTTATGAAGGGTCATGGGTGATGTATCTGGGCAACGGGATGTTCACCAATTTCTGGAAACGGGCCGAACCCTATACGCTGACCTCGAAATGCCTGGAGATCTTTCACTGGCGTCACGCCGCCCGCCGCGATGCGGCGGGCGAACTGCAGATTGATGAACGCCTGGTCGAAGAGCGCGTCCATGCGTCCGCCAGCGACCCGGACGAAGTGCAGCGCATCCTTGGCCTGATGCTGCGGTACCGGGAACCGAGCGGCGTGTATCGCGACGGCGGCTGCATCGACACCACCCGGGAATATCTGCGCTGGGTGCGCCCGGACACGGGGGACCTCGTTCTTCCGCTTGCTCACTAGATCCCTCCTTCCAACCCATCCCGGTCTTGCGGCTGCGCCATATGCATGGGGAAATCCGGCGCTAAGCTAAAATTCGCAACGCATGCAACATGCGCAACAACATGCCGTGGCCCAACGGCTTTGCCGTCGCAAACGGCCCAACACCCACCAAGGATGTGCAATGAATCTGGAAAAAGTCGTTTTCGCGTTTTTCATCGTGTTTGCAGCGACACTTAATTTCGGCTTTTTCGTCGGCGATATCGACAACCCCGAGCATCACAATATTTATGAATTGTTCGCCGCCATCGTCGTGAACATGATCGCCACCGTATTGAAGTTCGGCGACCGCACCCAGATCGGCGCCGTGCATCTCTCCACCAGCCTCGTGGCAGACTTCCAGCTGATTGCTGCCGCAGTGACCTGGACGGTGGCGGTCCATGTCACCGGCGAGGGCCTGACACCAGGCACGACTGTCAGCATCGTGTCGCTGGCCGGTGGAGCGCTGCTGGCCAATCTGATTTCGGTCACGATGCTGATCGTTGAAACAGTCATGATGCGGCGCTGAAACGGATGAACAAGAACAGCGTCATTTTCCTGGTTCTGCGCCGGATGCGCGCACCGCTGATCGTGCTCATCGCGGTGTACGCACTCGCAGTGCTCGGCCTGGTCATTGCGCCCGGGATCAACGAGGATGGCACGCCGTCGCCGCCGCTGAGTTTTTTTCACGCCTTCTATTTCATCAGCTATACCGCCACCACGATCGGCTTCGGCGAAATACCGAAGGCCTTCTCGGATGCGCAGCGGTTATGGGTCACGGTGTCCATCTACCTGACCGTGGTCGCATGGACCTATACCATCCTGACCCTGCTGACGCTGTTCCAGGACAAGGCATTCCAGCATGCGCTCGTGGCGTCCCGTTTCGCCCGCCGCGTCAAACACATCAAGGCGCCTTTCTATCTCGTCTGCGGATGCGGCGAAACCGGCACCCTGATCTGCCGCGCGCTGGATTTCCTCGGATACGATTTCGTGATCCTCGAAAAGGATGCGCAGCGTGTCGAGGAACTAAACCTGGAGGATTTCAAGACCAATGACCCGGCGCTGGCCGCGGACGCCAGCGTCTCCAGCAATCTGTTGATGGCCGGCTTTCGTCATCCGCAATGCAAGGGCGTGCTGGCGGTGACGAATGACGAGGATGCCAATCTCGCCATCGCCGTCAACGCGCGCTTGCTGAACCCGACCATCCCGGTGCTGGCGCGGGCGCGCACGCCGACGGTCGCCGCCAGCATGGCCTCGTTCGGCACCCACCATATCGTCAATGCCTATGAACGGTTCGCCGAGTATCTCGCGCTTGCCATGTCCTCGCCGGAACGCTTCCGGCTGATCGAGATCCTGACCGGTTTGCCGGGCACGGCGCTGCCGGATGTGCATCGCCCTCCCCGCGGGCGCTGGATCATCTGCGGCTACGGCCACTTCGGACAATCGATCGCCCGCTACCTGTCGCTGCCCGGCATCGAGCTGACGATCATCGATCCCGAGGGCGACGGCCCGGAGGATTGCCGGGTCGTCGCCGGCATCGGCACCGAAGCGCATGTACTGGAACAGGCCGGCATCATGGAAGCGGCAGGCATCGTGGCCGGCAGCCCGAACGATATCAACAACCTCTCCATCGCCATGATGGCCAGGAAGCTCAATCCGGACATCTTCGTCGTGGCGCGGCAGAACCAGGATGCCAACGACATGCTGTTCGACACCTTCCGGGCCGATTTCAGCATGGTGCACACGCGCATCGTTGCGCAGGAGTGCATCTCGATCATCACCACCCCGCTGCTGTCACGCTTCCTCTCGGCAGTGCGCGGTGTCGACGAAGACTGGTGCAGGCAGCTCGCAACCCGCCTGGAAAACATCTGGCACGGGCTGATGCCGGATGTATGGGATATCACCTTCAACCAGCATGCGACGCCGGCGGCATATGAAGCCCTCTCCGGCAACCAACCGTTCAATGTCGGCCTGCTCCTGCGCGACAATGCGGAGCGCGACGACACGTTGCCCGCGATCGTGCTCATGATCGAGCGGGAAGGCCAGACCGTACTGTTGCCGGACGATGCATTCCTGCTAAGACCCGGCGACGCCCTCCTGATCGCCGGCCAGCATTCGGTACGCTCGATCCTGGCGCTGACTCTGAAGAACGCCAATGCCTGCCACTATGTGCTGACCGGCGAGGACCGGCGCGGCGGATGGCTATGGCAATACCTCGCTTCCAGGAAGGAACGGCGCACCGCGCAGTCCGGCTGATGCGCGGCACATGCAGGAATGTGGCCCGGAGAAAGAAAAAAGCCCGCATACCGTGTCCGGCTGCGGGCTGAATCAAACCTTTGGGTGTTACCTGTCTGTTTACGGCAAGATGCACGCAAACTTTAACCTTCAACATCGGGACGCCGCCTTCCATCGGAAACACAACGATCCGTCCCGCTTGCGCTGCACACTGCGCCCACAAAAAAGCCCGATCGGCTTTTGGCTACGGGCAATCCCCGAGGAGACGTCAGGGAGGAGACATTCGGACGTATTCGAATGCATAGCCTGATGACTAACCATTAGTTAAATAGTTCGAGAAAAATTTTGCACATGCAGGTAACACCTTTCCGTATGGAATGCAGGCATCCTATACAATTGCCGCCAAACCATATCGACCTGCATGAAACGACGCCTTCCAGTTGCCATTCTCCTTCTCGCTATTGCCGGATGCAGTAGCGTCCCTCCCGCGCCAGCCAATCGGATCAGCGCCGATGTCTTCCAGAATGAACCCGAAGCATCGCCGGCGGCACGGGAAGTGGCCATGTATGCCTTGATGCTGCTGAAGACGGGATACCGGTTCGGCGGCAAGAACCCGGAGGCCGGGCTCGATTGCTCGGGCATGGTGACCTATGTTTACCGGGAGGCCGTCGGGATGCCTCTGACGGGAAATGCGGCCTTGCTTGCACGGGAAGGCCGCGAGGTGGCGATCGACCAGCTTCGCACCGGCGACCTGGTATTGTTCAACACCCTTGGCCGGCCGTTCTCCCACGTGGGTATCTATCTTGGCAAGGGGGAATTCATTCACGCGCCGAATTCCCGGGGCCAGGTGCGCGTTGACAAGCTGACCAATCGTTATTGGGCTCAGCGGTTCGAAATGGCAAGAACGTTGCTGGATTGATGCAAGACCGCAACCGGCGACACAGGAAAATGCAATGCCCCATGCGATCACGCTTTTATTTCTGACCATCCAAGAATTTTTAACGATGGAATAGTGTCAAATTTTTTTTGACATTCAGACATTTCAGAGATATGGCGTTTGTTCAACCATCGCAGTTCCGAGCTCGAGATTGACGCATCCGACGCTCCCGACATCCCATTGGTCCGTACGAAAATTCTTAACCTGCCTTGTCCTCGTTTGCCTGCTGCCGGGAATCATCGGTGCAGCGGTGCTGTTCATCTACCAGTACAAGCATGGTCGCGCCCAGCAGGAGAATGTGACGGTCCAGACCGCCCGCGCCCTGAGCCAGGCGGTGGACAGCAGGCTGCGCAAAAGCATATCGCTGGGGCAGGCGCTCGCGACACATGATTCGCTGCCCGCGCGCGATTACGCCCGCTTCGACGCCGTGGCGCGCGAACTTCTGGCACTGCCGGAAATGGGGTCCAATGTCGTCGTAAGAGATCGCAGCGGACGGCAATTGGTTAATACCGCGGTACGGTTCGGCGAGCCTTTGCCCGTTACCGCGATTCCCGCTCCGGTGCAGCGTGTCTTTGCCACCGGAGCGCCCGCCATATCGGATCTCTTCGTCGGCCTTCCGCTCAAGCGACCGATCATGAGCATCAACGTGCCGGTCGCCATCAATGGCCGGGTGGACTATGTGATTGGCGTCGGCCTGCTGCCGAAAGAGTTCGATGCCATCCTCAAGGCACAGGAACTTCCTTCCGGCTGGATAGCCGCGGTTCTGGACAGCAGCGGCACGATCATCGGACGCAGCCGCACGCCCGAAAAATTCATCGGCAACAAGGCAACGCCCGGCTTGCTCGAGGCCTTGCTGAACGGGCGTGAAGGGACCATCAGCACCACGACCCAGGAAGGCATGCTGGTGCTGACCGCCTATAGCCGGTCTTCCACCACCGGCTGGAGTGTCGCCATCGGCATTCCCAAGAAATCCCTCGCGGATGAGCTGATCGTTCCCCTTTCGGCACTTGCCGCGGGTATTGCCGCCCTGTTCGGCATCGGCCTGGTGCTCGCGTGGTTCATGGGGAACAGGATCGCCCGGTCGATCAGGGCGCTTACCGCCCCCGCCATGGCATTGGGAAGCGGCGGTTCGGTGCTGGCTCCCCGCGTGCATCTCAGAGAGGCCGCCGAAGTCGGTTCCGCGATCGAACGTGCTTCGCAGCTGCTGCAGGAACGTTCCAATGCGCTCGAAGCCGGGAAAAACGAACTGGCCCAGGCCCATACCCTGTTGCGCGAGGTGATCGACAGTTCGCCTGCGCTCATCTACCTCAATGACCTAGAAGGAAACCTGCTGCTGGTGAACCAGACGTATGAACGGCTCATCGGCACCGGCTCCGCGAACGCCATGGCGGGCGACCGGCAATCCCCGCATTCCTCTCCTGCCAAACGATTTTCAACAAGCGACCTGCACGAGCTGTCCGGCGGAAAAATCATTCAGTCCGAGGAGGCGATGAACACCAGCGAAGGTGTGAGGCACTACGCGGTTCATCAGGCGGCGCTGCGCAACCAGGAAGGAACAGCCATCGGCGTCTGTGCGGTGGCAGTCGACATCACGTCCTTGAAAGTCGCGGAAGCCAAGATTCGCGTGCTGGTGGAAACGCTGGAGAAGCGCGTGGAACAACGTACCGAAGAGCTCAATCAAGCGAATGACCAATTATTGAATGTGAATCGTGAACTGCAGGAAGCGAACGACCAGCTCGAGGCATTCAGCTATTCGGTCGCGCACGACCTGCGCGCGCCGCTGCGCAGCATCCAGGGCTTCTCCGATGCGCTGCTGGAAGACTACAGGGACAGCCTGGAGGACACCGCGCAAAATTATCTGCAGCGCATCACGAAAGCGGCTTCACGCCTCGAACTGCTCATCGATGACCTGCTGTCCTACAGCCGCCTGGCACGGATGGAACTCCCGCTTTCCACCGTGAGCCTGGATCGCGTCGTCGGTGAAGTGATGGCCAACCTCGGTGCGCAATTGCGGGAAACCGGTGCAGCCGTGGAAGTCGCGCCCACGCTGCCTTTTGTACGGGCAAACAAGGC
>NZ_DAIUCO010000308.1:0-5640 GCF_036846085.1 Noviherbaspirillum sp.
GTCACGCTGTCCACCGGCGCGTTGACCGCCGCCGCCGTGAGTCTCGGCTGGGATGTATTTGCGACAGCGCCATTTTGGCAGGCCGTGGGCGGTGTGCTGCTCATCGGATTGTTGAACGTCGGCGTCGCATTCAGCTGCGCCTTCATGCTTGCATTGCGCGCCCGCGATGTGCCGCGACGGGTACGTCGCCGGGTGTTGAAGGCGCTGGTCCTTCGACTCGCCGCCGCACCGCGGTCGTTCCTCTGGCCGGACAAGCCGGGACCGGCTGTCGGTACCGTGCGCAGCAGGCAGGAGGAAACCCTGGAGCAACGCAAACAACGGCGAACAGGGTCATGAAGCGCGGGCGCATCCGGCCATCAGTAGATTCGGCGTGGACTGCGCGCCGCTGTTAAGGTAGAATTAAGCGTTTTTGGTGCAGCGAAGCAACTCTCAATGGTTGTATAAATTCCTGAATAAATCCGAATATGCCATGAGCCGTCACCGCACCGAGCCAGTTTCGCATTAATTATCCCCAGAAATCATGAAAAAACTATTTGCGCTTCTCGCGCTTGCGAGTGCCGCCAACTTCGCTGCAGCCGCAGATGTAGTAGGTGACGCTAAAGCTGCCGGCAGCAAGGTTGCAATGTGTATCGGCTGCCATGGCATTCCGGGTTACAAGGCGACTTTCCCCGAGGTGTATCAGGTCCCCATGATTGGCGGACAGTCTGCGAAGTACATTGAGAGCGCGCTGCGTGCTTATCAGAAAGGCGAGCGCAAGCATCCGTCGATGCGCGGTATCGCCGCCGGCCTGTCGGATCAGGACATTGCCGACGTCGCCGCCTACTACTCTCAGCAGAAATAAGGGACGGTCACCATGAAGAAAATGTTTGCAGGCGCCATGGCTTTGGCTGCCCTCGTTTCGCTGAACGCATTTGCGGGCGACATTGCTGCCGGCAAGGCAGCGGCCGACAAGTACAATTGTTTTTCCTGCCACGGCAAGGACTACAACACGCCGATCGATCCTACTTATCCGAAGCTGGCAGGCCAGCATGAGGATTATCTCCGCCAGGCTCTCATCAGCTACCAGCGTGGAGCCGATGGCGCGAACGGCCGCGGCAACGCGATCATGGTCGCCCAGTCCAAGCCGCTGTCACGCAAGGACATTGAGAATATCGCAGCCTATCTGCACAGCCTGCCGGGCTCGCTGGTTCTGCGGAAATAACTTCCGTCGTCGACGCAAGTCGATCATCCAAAAAGCCACGGTTCGCCGTGGCTTTTTGTTTGCCCGGTCGGACTATCGATCGTCCGGGCTACCGGCGCTTCACGCATTCAATGTAGGCAGCGCCATCCGGCGGCAAGCCGCTGCGTTGCGAATTCCAGATCATTTCACCCAGGCATTCCATCATCTGGTGATGGGCTTCATGCTCGGACCCCAGGCGGTGGGCAAGCGCGGTAAAAGCCGCACGAATGCCCGGCGGCTGGTCGATCGATATCTGCTCCGCGATCGACAGATGCATCGATAGATGCAGGAAGGGGTTGCTCTGGCCGCGTTCCACCGAGTAATCGGCCGCCAGTGCCTCGTCCACATTCGCAAGCGCATCGGCGTATTCACCATGTTGAACGATCCAGTCACGGGCGACTGCTTCAAGCGGCGTCAGGATTTCCTTCGCCTGATCCTTGCGGAAGGTTTCGCAGAAAAAACGGCGCACATCATGCTGTGAGGGATTGAACATATTCCTGATATCAAAATGGGAGTCGGTTGCAATTGATTCTACGTTGCCGAAAACGGTGGCCATGGGTTTCGATTAAGATAAGCACGGACTGTCGCATCACAAGTGCGAAAGGATCTTTTCAACCATTCACCCATGGGATTTTCATGTTGAACGACCAGGCTTTGGATACCTTATTTCGCAACGCACGCACGCACAACGGCTGGATCGACCGGCCAGTATCGGACGAACAGCTAAAACAAATCTACGACCTGATGAAATGGGGCCCGACCTCCGCCAATTGCTCGCCTGCCCGGATCGTTTTCGTCAAGACGGCCGACGCCAAGGAAAAACTGCTGGCGTGCATGGATGCCGGCAACATCGCCAAGACGCGCTCCGCGCCAGTCACAGCCATTCTGGGCATGGACATGGAGTTTTACGAAAAGCTTCCCAAGCTTTTTCCGCATACTGACGCCCGGTCGTGGTTTGCCGGCAACCAGCCGAAAATCGAAACCACCGCATTGCGCAATGCGTCCCTGCAAGGCGGATACTTCATCTTGGCGGCCCGTGCCGTCGGACTGGATTGCGCACCGATGTCCGGGTTCGATGCCGATGCAATCAATGCCGCTTTCTTCGCCGGTACGCCGGTCAAGGCAAACTTCGTCTGCAGCCTCGGCTACGGAGATACCACCAAGCTGCATGCGCGCGGACCGCGGCTGGCGTTCGAGGAGGCATGCAAGATCGCCTGACCCGAACCAGCCCGAATATGAACCGCGCCGTCTCTACACCGCTTTTGTCGGCAAAGGTGTTTTAGGCTGGTATTCGCACAGGTCCGCAATGATACAGTTCCAGCATTGCGGCGTACGGGCGACACAGGTATAGCGCCCGTGCAAAATCAGCCAGTGATGCGCATCGTGCCTGAACTCCTCGGGCACCACTTTCAATAATTGGAGCTCTACCTGGTCGACGTTCTTGCCGGGCGCAAGCCCGGTGCGGTTGCTGACGCGGAAAATATGGGTATCGACCGCAATGGTTGGTTCGCCAAATGCCGTATTGAGAACGACGTTGGCGGTCTTGCGGCCGACTCCCGGCAGCGCCTGCAAGTTCTCGCGTGAACGGGGTACTTCTCCACCATGCTTCTCAAGCAGGATGCGGCATGTTTCGATGACGTTTTTCGCCTTGTTCCGGTAGAGCCCGATCGTACGGATGTACGAGGTCAGTTCATCGACACCCAGCGCATGGATCGCCGCCGGTGTCGACGCCACGGGGAAGAGATTGCGGGTCGCCTTGTTCACCGAGACGTCGGTCGCCTGTGCCGAAAGAATCACGGCAACCAGGAGTTCGAACGGGGTCGTGTATTCGAGTTCGGTCGTCGGGTGCGGATTGGCAGTGCGGAACCGCCGGAAAATCTCCACGCGCTGGTCGGCTTTCATCGCTTGTCTTCGTTTTGTTGTTCCAGTCGGGTATGGACTTCATGAATCTGCTTGCGAACCGAGCGCGACACATCGTTCATGCCGGTCGATTGTGACGCCGGAAGCGCAGCCATCTGTTCTTTTTTCTGGCGGGCTCTTTCCATCGCTGCCTGGATGATGGCTTTCTTGCGCTCCTGGGCGGCCTGCTCTTCCGGTGTGGCGCATGATTCCGCTTCAGCCTGCCTGAGTTTTGCCGCCGCCTTTGCCGCCAGCCGGGCGTCGTTTTCTTCTTTCTCCCGCCGCAGCCGGAAAACGCGGAACTGGTGCCGCTTGCGCGCGTCCTCCGCCTGCTGCTGTGACCATGCATCCCACCCGGTCTTTCCCGTCGTCACTTCCACCATCGCGATGCAGTCGACGGGGCAGGGCGCAACACACAGATCGCAACCGGTGCAAAGATCAGCAACCACCGTGTGCATCAGCTTGGCTGCGCCGACAATGGCATCAACCGGGCATGCCTGGATGCACAAGGTGCAGCCTATGCACAGCGTTTCATCGATCACCGCGACCTGGCGCGGACGCTCGATGCCATTTGCAGGATTCAGCGGAATAACGGGTTTTTCGAGCAGGGCAGCCAGTTTTCTTATCCCGTCCGCGCCTCCGGGAGGGCATTGGTTGATCTCGGCCGTGCCCTCGGCGATGGCTTCCGCGTAAGGGCGGCACGCCGGATAGCCGCATTTCGTGCATTGGGTCTGCGGTAGCAGATCCTCAATGCGGTCGGCCATGGATGTGGGAGTCGAAGAAAACACGGGTGCAGGTTCAAAGGTAAAACGGGATTATCCGGGCAAACCGGCCGCGCTTCAAATGAAAAAGCCGTTTGCCCTGGCGGGAAACGGCTTTTTCGGTCAGGCCTTCCAGTGAAACCGGTGCCTGTCCTTCAGATGCGGACGCCGGAATTCAGGAATGTGCCTGAATGAACGCGCCGATTTTCGGGCAAATCACATCACGCCAGCGCCGGCCGGAGAAGATGCCGTAGTGACCGCATTTCGGTGCCGTGAAATGCTGTTTCTTCGCTTTCGGGATGCTGGAGCACAGGTCATGTGCCGCCTGTGTCTGGCCTGAACCGGAAATATCGTCAAGCTCGCCTTCAATCGTGAACAGGGCAACGTTCTTGATGTCCTGCGGACGCACCAGTTTGCCTTCGACTTCCCATGTGCCCTTCGGCAGATGGAATTCCTGGAAGACCGTCTTGATGGTTTCAAGGTAATACTCCGCCGGCATGTCGAGCACGGCATTGTATTCATCATAGAACTTGCGATGTTCTTCAGCCGACTCGTTGTCGCCTTCCCGCAGGTGCATGTAGAAATCCCAGTGGCTTTGTGCATGCCGGCTTGGGTTCATTGCCACGAATCCGGCATGTTGCAGGAAGCCAGGATAGACCTTGCGTCCGAATCCCGGATAGTTTGCAGGCACGCTGTAGATGACTTTCGTCTCGAACCACGAGAAAGGCTTTTCAGTGGCCAGGTTATTGACCTGAGTAGGCGATTTGCGCGGATCGATCGGACCGCCCATCATCGTCATCGTCTTCGGCAGCATCGGGTCGTTCGCGGTTGCCATCAATGCAATTGCCGCCAGGACCGGGACGGTCGGCTGACAGACTGAAATCACATGCAGATCCGGTCCGAGCTTGCGGATGAAATCCTGCACATAGTAGATGTAGTTGTGCAGATGGAATGGGCCTTCGGAAAGCGGGACCATGCGGGCATCGGTCCAGTCGGTAACGTATACATCATGACTGGAGAGCAAGGCCCGGACGGTGTCGCGAAGAAGCGTCGAATGATGGCCGGACAAGGGCGCAACCAGCAGCACGGTCGGCTGTTTGGTATCCGCGAACTGCTTGTCGCTCAAGTCTTTCTTGAAGTGAATCAATCGGCAGAACGGTTTGGTCTCCTCGACCAATTCGAATACGCCGACCTGCTTGCCATCGACGGCAACGCTTTTAATGCCGAACTCGGGTTTTTCGTAATCCTTGCCAAGGCGATAGACCAGTTCGTAACCAGCGGCGATTCGCTGGGCGAAGGGTGTGTGGGCCAGTGGAGACACCGGATTGGTGAACAATTTGGCGGACGCTTCCGCCCATTGGATGAGGGGGCTTAAAAACGTGCGATTAAGTTCATGAAATTGGTAAAGCATATTGCCCTCTATCAAGTAATCCAAGTCGCAGGGTATTGTCCTGACAAACCTGCTTTGCTGCAATGCATCAAATGCAATTTTTCAATAGTTTCCAAGAATAATCACTGAGTCGCTCATGCACTTTGTTGTATCCGCTGTTCGTAACTCATGATGCAATTGTTGAGCAATATCAATGTTATTGACCAGCAACATATCACGAAAGTCGATACATCACGCGTGATTGGTCGAAAACTAAACTCTGATTACCAGATGGATGCAACGCCTCGCACTTGCAAGATACTGCATATCTTGTAGTTTTGTTTAGATCAAACAATAAACAAGTAATGAATCAATCGAAAATCTAGTGATGT
>NZ_DAIUCO010000309.1:0-5624 GCF_036846085.1 Noviherbaspirillum sp.
TCCATGAGCAATGTGGCCACCGACTCGTTACCGATGCCACCTGCTCCGGTAATCATTGCGGCAACCGGAAGGTCTTCACGCAGATGAGTAATTTTGCGGGAACTGTTGTAAATCATTCCGTTGGCAAACGAACTCGCACTATCAGTTGCCATCACCAAGCCATCATTGATCTTGACGGAAACAAGTATGGTCATTAACACCTCGAAGAGAAAGGAAGCAGGGTATCGCCAACAACAACGCCCAACAAATGATGTTTCATAATTTTCGCGGGGCAGATGAGGCACATCCGGAGTCCTGTCAAACCCGCCATGTGTCAGATCTTGTGCGTTCGCAGAATTTTGAGTCGATACCCGACTAGGCGCAGTGCACTGCCGACGATCTCATTTCAGCGACGCCTGCATATTCTTCGCATGCCGCAGATGCGTTTCAAATGCCGGACGCGCCTGCAGGAGTGCATCTTTCAACTCGGCATTCTTCGCATTCGGGATCAGGGTGTTGTCCAATGTATCCAACACTGTCTGATGGTAGTTCAGTTCATTATCGATGTAGGCAATGTCGAATTCTTTTCCCTTCAATCCTTTCAGTTTTTTAAGCGTCACCGCGCCGGTCTCTTTAAAGCCTTTGCTGGTCTTGGTTTCCTCCGGCTTCACCTTCAATTTCCCGGCTATTGCCGTTGCCTGCTTGTTGATCGCGCTGTGGTCTGTAATCATCAACTGCGCAAACTCTTTCACATCGGCATTTCTGGAGGTTGACCTGGCAAGCTCTCCGGCACCAATGTCGACGTTGTTGGCGGCCAGGATAATAGCGACGATCTGCGCGTCATTTGGTGCGGCGGACTGCGCAAATGCTGCAGCGGCGACCAACGCTAACAGGCTCGCTGTCAGTGCCTCAAAGATTGTTCTCATGGAAGTCTCCTTATTGATTGGAGGGAAATTGAAGCGTGCTGCAAACCTTAGATGAAGGAATACCTTGCACGTTCGCAAATCTGGACGAAGCCGTTTTCAGCAGGCCGTCCCACAGGTCGATATCTGCTTCCGGTTCGGATGATCTTTTATGCCCGATCAGAGAGAACCTTGCCGTGATCCGGCGCCAATGTCGCCAGATTCGCCGCCAGATTCAGGGAACGATGGTCGTGAACAGGTACACGGCAAAAATCACCAGGTGGACCGTTCCCTGCATGACGGTGGTGCGCCCTGTGCCGAGCGACAGCGTGGCGACAACCAGCGACAGCAATAGCAGAACCGTCGATTTGACATCGATCCCGAGTGAAAGCGTCCATCCCGTCATCAAGGAGACGATGGCGACGGCCGGGATGGTCAGGCCGATACTTGCCAGCGCTGAACCAAGGGCGAGATTGAGGCTGGTCTGAAGGCGATTGGCCCGGGCAGCCTGGTAGGCGGCGATGCTCTCGGGAAGGAGAACCACGGCGGCGATAATGATGCCCACCACCGCCTTCGGCGCGCCAAGAGCGTTCACCACCGCTTCCAGCGTCGGCGACAGCGACTTGGCAAGGAGTACCACGCTTGCCAGGCAGGCCAGCAGCAGTGCTGCGCTGACGGCGGCCATTCTTGCCGACGGCGGCGCCGCGTGCACTTCCTCGTCGGAAGCGGCAACGGCAGGAAGGAAGTAGTCACGGTGACGTACCGTCTGGACGAGGACAAAGGTGCTGTAAAGAACGAGCGACACGATGGCGATGAAGGCCAGCTGGCTATCGCTGTAAACCGGTCCTTGCGCTGTGGTGGTGTAGTTCGGCAATACCAACGTCAATACGGAGATCGCCGCCAAGGTGGCAAGGGCCGCCGACACACCGTATAGCCCGAACGTCTGCTCCCCGTGCCGGCCTCCTCCGGCCAGCAGGCACAATCCGACCATGCCGTTCAGGATGATCATCACCGCGGCGAAGACCGTGTCCCGCGCGAGCCCGGCGGTTTCTTCACCACCGGAGATCATCAGCGACACGATGAGTGCAACTTCAATCGCCGTGACTGCCACAGCCAGCACCAGTGTGCCGTAAGGCTCGCCGACGCGATGTGCGACCACCTCGGCATGAAACACGGCGGCAAGCACCCCCGCGAACAAGCCGGCGACAAGCAGGGCGGTGAAGAGGACCCCTAGTGCATCTCCCGCGCCGATGAATGAAGCGGCGAGCAGGAGCCAGGCAATAACCGGCGAGGCAACAGACCAGAGAGGGAGTTTGGAAGATAGTTTCATCGGCAGGCGCTGTGCTATGGACCGTGAATTCTAGCAACAAACGCCGGCCGGCTTCCCGGCGCGTGGAGGTGACGCCGCATCGGCCAGGGATGCATGCCGCAATTCGCTTTTTGATGCCTCGATGAGAGGGAGCTACACCGGGTCTGAACCCGGTACGGTCTCTCCGCGACAACGCGCATGCGCGATCGATCCGCGGTCCAGCACGTCGCCGGCAGGTATCGGAGAGGACGGCCTTCGTCGGTCCTGCGCTGTTTGCTTAAAGTGAAGTCCTGAGGGAAAACAGTTCGGGGAACAACTCGACGTCCAGCATCTTTTTCAAATAGCTCGCCCCGGCCGTGCCGCCGGTACCTTTCTTGAAGCCGATCACCCGCTCCACGGTGGTGAGGTGGCGGAAGCGCCAGTACCGGAAGGATGTTTCGAGGTCGACCAGTTTCTCGCCGAGTTCATACAATTCCCAGTAGGTGTCCGGGTCCGCGTACACCTTCAGCCACGCCGACTCGACGGACGCATCGGCGGCGGTCGGCTGTGTCCGGTCGACGGTGAGACGGCCGGGGTCGATCGGCAGTCCTGCCTCCGCCATCAGGCGCACCGCTTCATCATAGATGGACGGCTGTTCCAGTGCCGAGCGCAGCCGGTCGTGCGCTTCCTCCGAATGTGCATGGACCTGCACGAGGGCGGCGTTCTTGTTCCCGAGCAGGAACTCGATTTCCCGGTACTGGTAGGACTGGAAGCCGGACGAGTTGCCCAGATAGGGCCGGATCGCGGTGTACTCCGGCGGTGTCATCGTCGCCAGGACATCCCACGCATGGACCAGCTGGTCCATGATGCGCGCCACCCGCGCCATCATCTTGAATGCGGGCGGCAGATCGCCAGCCTGCATTTGCAGGCGTACCCCATGCAGCTCATGCAGCATCAGTTTCATCCACAGCTCGCTGGTCTGGTGCTGGATGATGAACAGCATTTCATTGTGGTTGGGCGAAAGCGGATGCTGCGCCGACAAAAGTGTCTTGAGCTGCAGGTAGTCGCCGTAGCTCATGGCATCATGGAAGTCCATCCTGGCCCCATGCCAGGATGCCGGCTTTCCGTTGAACGGGCATTCCATGTGTGTCTCCTTCGTTGCCTGCAGGGTCATGTGACGGCGTTCTGGCGCGCATCGGGATGATAATCCCGGGTGTCCAGGATGTCCCGCAAATGTTCCACCGCATCCCATACATCGGCATGGCTGGTGTACAGCGGCGTGAAGCCGAAGCGCATCACATGCGGTTCGCGGTAATCGCCGATCACGCCGCGGGCGATCAGCGCCTGCATGACTGCATAGCCATGGGGATGCGTGAAGCTGACATGGCTGCCGCGCCGGTCGTGCTCCCGGGGCGTGATCAGGGCCAGCCCGTGGCCGGCACAGCGGCTTTCGACCAATGCGATGAACAGATCGGTCAGCGCCAGCGACTTGGCCCGCACCGCCTCCATGCCGACTTGCGAAAAGATATCCAGGCCGCATTCCACCATGGCGAGCGAGACGATCGGCTGGGTGCCGCACATCGCCCGCCGGATGCCTTCGCCGGGCCGGAACTCCGGCTGCATGGCAAACGGCGTCGCATGGCTCCACCATCCGGACAAGGGCTGGCGAAAGCGGGCGTGGTGACGCGGGGCGATCCAGGCGAAGGCCGGCGCGCCGGGCCCGCCGTTGAGGTACTTGTAGGTGCAGCCGACGGCGAAGTCGGCATTGCAGCCATTCAGGTCGACAGGCACGGCGCCGGCGGAATGCGCCAGGTCCCACAGCACCAGCGCTCCCTTTGCCTGCGCCGCCGTCGTCAGGGCGCGCATGTCGTGCAGGTGCCCGGTGCGATAGTTCACATGGGTCAGCATCACCACCGCCGTCTCGTCATCGATGGCGGCGGCGATGTCTTCCGGCGCATCCGCCATGCGCATGCGGTAGCCGCGATCCAGCCACTCCGCCAGTCCCTGGGCCATGTAGAGGTCGGTGGGGAAATTGTCGCGCTCCGTGAGGATGACCTTGCGCCGCGCGCCGTCCGGCGCGGCGGCCTGCAGGTCCAGCGCGCCGGCAAGCAGCTTGAACAGATTGACGGAGGTGGAATCGGTGATGACCACCTCGTTCTCCCTTGCGCCGATCAACGGCGCCAGCTTGTTGCCCAGGCGGGCGGGCAGGTCGAACCAGCCGGCCTTGTTCCAGCTGCGGATCAAGTCATTGCCCCATTCCTGTTCGATCACCTGGAGGCCGCGCGCCAGCGCCGCCCTGGGCCGTGCGCCGAGGGAGTTGCCGTCGAGGTAGATCGCGCCGTGCGGCAAGGCGAATTGCCCGCGCAGCGGGGCCAGCGCATCGGCGCCATCCAATGCGAGGCAGTCCTGTCGTGTCATGGTGGTGTGGTTCATGTGTTGTCGGTGTCTTTCTGCAGGCTGCGCAGGATGGCGCGTACCGGGCTGGCGTCCATGCCCGCGAGGCGCAATGGCAGGGCGATCAGTTCATAATCGCCGGCGGCCACGTCATCGAGGACGATGCCCTCGAGAATGGCCATGCGGCGAACGCGTACCGCATGGTGAGCGTCCATGGTCTTGGAATCCTGCGGGTCCAGCGACGGCGTGTCGATGCCGACCAGCCGTACTCCTGCCTCGGCGAGCAGCGCGATGGTTTCCGGCGCCACCGCGGCGAAGGCGTCATCCCAGGCTTCGACGGGCGCGGACTGGTAGGTGCGCAGCAGGACGCGGGGCGGCACCTGCGCCAGAAACGATGCCACATGCTCCGGCTTCACCAGGTTTGTGCCGATGCAATGCATCACCCGGCAGGGCCCGAGGTAGGCGTCGAGGGATACCTTGTCGATCGACATGCCGTCCGGATCGTAATGCGATGGCGCATCGCAGTGGGCGCCAGTGTGGGTCGACATGGCGATGCGGCTGACCTGCACCGGGCAGGTGTCGCTCATCGTCCAGGTCGCCTCGGCGGTGAAGCGGGTATCGCCGGGCCAGACCGGTATGTCCGGCGTCAGCACGGGACTGATGTCCCATAGGGTTCTGATGGTGTCGATGTCATGCTCCCCATGCGTTCAATGGGTTCATTTTATGCCAATCGGTCGGACAATTTATGCGAATATGGGGCGTAAGAAGCATGTAAATTCGCATATAATTGCGTAGATCAATACATCTTTCGAATTTAATTCAACATGCAACTGGATTCCATCGATCTGCATATCCTGGCGACCCTGCAAGATGAGGGGCGCATCAGCAATCTCGAGCTTGCCGAAAAGGTGTTCCTGTCGCCGTCGGCCTGCCTGCGGCGGGTACGCCTGCTGGAGGAAGCCGGCATCATCCGTCGCTACAGCGCGGTGCTGGATACGGAGAAACTGGGACTGGAAGTCGATGTGTTCGTCGAAGTGACGATGCGCCGGGAAGAATTGACC
>NZ_DAIUCO010000310.1:0-5595 GCF_036846085.1 Noviherbaspirillum sp.
ACTATGATGATTCTATTCGAGAATCGTAGCGCACATCTTTCCCTGACGAAATGACCACAGCCATTTACAGCCATCCCGATTGCAAGCTCCATGAAATGGGTTCGTGGCATCCCGAATCACCGGCACGCCTTCAGGCGATCGAGGATCAGCTCATCGCCAGCCGCATCGACAGCCTGATTGAATGCAGGGAAGCGCCCGCCGCCGACCTTGCCGCCATCGCCCGCGTCCACAGTACCGAAGCCATTGCCCGTGTACATGACAACGTGCCGCCCCTTACGGGAGGCGGCCCGGAATACTATCCGCTCGACGGCGATACGCTGCTGAATGCGCATAGCTGGAACGCGGCACTGCGGGCCGCAGGGGCGGCGATTGCTGCCACCGATGCGGTAATCGCAGGCGAAATCGATAACGCTTTCTGCGCAATCCGGCCGCCCGGCCATCATGCGCGACCGTCGGAAGCAATGGGATTTTGTCTTTTCGGCAATGTGGCGATCGCCGCGCGTCATGCGATCGAGGCACATGGACTGCAACGGGTGGCCATTGTCGATTTCGATGTGCATCATGGCAACGGCACCGAAGAAAGCTTCATCGATGAGCCCCGGGTCCTGATGGTCAGTTTTTTTCAGCATCCGTTTTATCCGTATAGCGGTGCGCAGAGGGCAGGCGCCAACATGGTCAATGTGCCGGTTCCTGCTTATACAAAGGGCGACGAGGTCCGCCAGCTGGTTCTCGAAAAATGGTTGCCTGCACTGCATGCGCATAAACCGGAAATCATTTTCATCTCCGCCGGCTTCGACGCCCACCGAGAGGACGACCTCGGGCAGATGGGGCTCGTCGAATCGGACTATGCGTGGATCACGCAGCAGATCAAGCAGGTCGCGCTCGAGCATGCAAAAGGCCGTATCGTCAGCTGCCTCGAAGGCGGCTATAACCTCTCCGCGCTTGGACGGAGCGTCGTCGCGCATCTGAAAGTGCTGGCCGACATCGACTGACGCCGCATGCCGGCATGGTCCAGCGAGTAGAATAGCGGCTCGATTTCGCCACAAAAGCCACGCATGTCCATACAATGGTTCCCCGGTCACATGAACGCCGCCCGCAAAAAGGCGGCGGAATCCATGGAGAAGACCGATCTGGTCATCGAAGTCGTCGATGCCCGTCTGCCGCAGGCCAGCAGCAATCCGATGATCGAGCAGCTGCGCAAGTTCCGGCAGCGTCCCTGCCTCAGAATCCTGAACAAGGCCGATCTGGCCGATCCCGCCGCCACCAAGGCGTGGCTGGATGAATATAACCGCCAGAAGGATGTGCATGCCGTTGCACTGAGCTGCAAGAAGCCAGCCGATGTCGCCAAGGTTCCGGGGATGGCGATGAAGCTGGCGCCGCATCGCGGTACGCCGCTCAAGCCTTTGCGCATGATGATCATGGGCATTCCGAATGTCGGCAAGTCGACCCTGATGAATGCCTTGCTCAAGAAGCGGGTGGCCGCCGTCGGCGACGAGCCGGCGGTCACCAAGACCCAGCAGCGGCTTTACCTGGGCAACAACATGGTGCTGATCGACACGCCGGGCATGCTATGGCCGAAGATCGAACATCCGACCGACGGCCTGATGCTGGCGGCGAGCCATGCGGTGGGCGTCAATGCGGTCATCGAGGAAGAAGTGGCGACCTTTCTTGCAGACCAGCTTCTCCTTCGTTACCCGCAACTGCTTAGCGCGCGTTACGGGTTTTCGACCGAAGGCATCGATGGCGTGAGTGTTATTGAAGGCGTGGCGAAGCGACGGGCATACCGTCTTAAAGGCGGCGACCTGGATTTCGAAAAGGCAGCGCATACCCTCCTGCAGGACTACCGTAGCGGTGCGCTTGGTCGCATCAGTCTGGAGACGCCGCAAAGCAGGGCCATGCTGCTCGCATCCTATGAACCGCCGACATTGCTGGGTGAGCCGCAGGACGGTGGTGAGAGTGACGATTGGAAGAATGAGGAAGAGTAAAGTCGCCCAGCCTGACTGGACAGTTTGTGTAGCTTTACTCTGTGACTGACGTTAGAGGCACTGGGCGTGGTGCTTGGCCGAGGCGAAAACGTGGTGAGAGATAGCACTGACGTAAAGGACGAATTTTCGTAAAAACCGTCAACCATGACGATGGCTGCAAGAAGCGTTCGCATGCCGGCTTCCGTTGGTATCGGGATGGAACCTTTTCCTGCCATTGAGCCACTCAAGCCTACCCCGCCACATTGATCGGCACCGATGGCAGAAAGTCTCAATTGGCCGATCACTTCGCCGGTTTTACGACGACAATGCTTCACTTGATCTTCCAATAAACAATATGCACATCAGCTCCCGTGGTGTCGGTTCTCTCGCGCGTTTTCTTGCCAATTCTCTTGAAAAAATACCGCAGCGGACGCTCCCTGCTGCGCTATCGAAGGCATCGGCGCAACCACCTGCAAATGGCCCTTCCGGTTCGACCGGTCCCGATAAATCGGCGCGGGCCATTCATGAACGCAAAAATAGCCTAAAAAGACTTGGCTTGACTTCCATTGCGGCACAACACACTCAGACAAGACAACGTATCACCGTGGTGGAAAAGCTGCCTGAAGAAATCACGTCAAGCTTTGTCGGCTACCATGGTTCCACGCGTAATAGCTTCGATGCAATGTCCACACAAGGCGTTGATTTCAATCTCACTGGCAAGAACTTTGACCACGATCCTTCGCTTGGCGTCGGGCCGGGACTCTACGTCACCGAAGACCGCGAGAATGCGTATGCCTATGCAAACCTGGCCGCGCGCCGGGCGGGTGGGAATGATAAGTGGGAAATTGCATCCGTTCACATTGCGAAACCCGCTAAGGGTTTGGTCGAAAGGCAGGTTCCGTTCGACTTGGACGCTGCCGATGTGGAACGCTATCGCAATGCGGCAAGCGATGCGCATCAGTTGAACGTCAGCTATATGGAAAAGGTGATTACACCGCTTGCCGCAGAAAGCCAGGACATTAACTACTACGTCGTAAGGGACGCTCGATCGGATTAGGGCGTGCATGTACGCAACCAAGCAAAACAAAAGCCCGCCGAAGCGGGCTTTTTGCGATCAGGTGGCGGAACAATACGCGTTCCGCCGGCCGGCAAATTACATCATGCCGTCCATGCCACCCATACCGCCCATGCCACCCATACCGCCCATGCCGCTTGCGGCTGGCTTGTCTTCCACCAGCTCTGCAACCATGCAATCGGTCGTCAGCATCAGGGAAGCGATCGATGCGGCATTTTGCAGCGCCGAACGGGTCACTTTCGCGGGATCCAGCACGCCCATTTCAACCATGTCGCCATAGGTGCCGTTAGCGGCGTTGTAACCGAAGTTACCCTTGCCTTCAAGGACCTTGTTGACGACGACGGATGCTTCTTCGCCGGCGTTCTGGACGATCATGCGCAGCGGCTCTTCCATGGCGCGCAGAACGATCTTGATGCCCGCGTCCTGGTCAGGATTGTCGCCTTGCAGTTTCAGGTTTGCGCGTGCACGCAGCAATGCCACGCCGCCGCCCGGGACGATGCCTTCTTCAACGGCTGCACGGGTTGCGTGCAGTGCGTCTTCAACGCGGGCCTTCTTCTCTTTCATTTCGACTTCGGTCGCGGCGCCAACCTTGATCACCGCAACACCGCCTGCCAGCTTGGCAACACGCTCCTGCAGCTTTTCACGATCGTAGTCGGATGTCGCTTCTTCGATCTGAACGCGGATCTGCTTGACGCGCGCTTCGATGCCGGCAGCCTGGCCTGCGCCGTCGATCAGGGTGGTGTTTTCCTTGCCCACTTCAATGCGCTTTGCCTGGCCGAGGTCGTTCAGAGTGATCTTCTCGAGTGTCAGGCCAACTTCTTCCGCGATGACCTGGCCGCCGGTCAGGATGGCGATGTCTTCCAGCATTGCCTTGCGACGGTCACCGAAGCCCGGAGCCTTGACGGCGCAGGTCTTCAGGATGCCACGGATGTTGTTGACGACGAGGGTTGCCAGCGCTTCGCCTTCGATGTCTTCAGCGATGATCAGCAGAGGACGGCCAGCCTTGGCGACTTGCTCGAGTACCGGCAGCAGGTCACGGATGTTGGAGATTTTCTTGTCGTACAGCAGGACGAACGGGTTTTCGAGGATGGCAACCTGCTTGTCCGGGTTGTTGATGAAATACGGGGACAGATAACCGCGGTCGAACTGCATGCCTTCCACGATATCGAGTTCGTCGTTCAGCGACTTGCCGTCTTCGACGGTGATGACGCCTTCCTTGCCGACTTTTTCCATCGCTTCAGCGATGCGCTCGCCGATGGAGCTGTCGGAGTTTGCGGAGATCGAGCCAACCTGGGCGATTTCCTTGGAAGTGGTGCAGGGCTTGGCGATCTTCTTCAGTTCTTCAACCGTTGCAGCGACTGCCTTGTCGATACCGCGCTTGAGGTCCATCGGGTTCATGCCGGCGGCAACGAACTTCATGCCTTCGCGGACGATTGCCTGGGCCAGCACGGTCGCGGTTGTGGTGCCGTCACCGGCGTTGTCGGAAGTCTTGGATGCAACTTCCTTCACCATCTGCGCGCCCATGTTCATGAGCTTGTCCTTCAGTTCGATCTCTTTGGCGACCGAAACGCCGTCCTTGGTGACGGTCGGGGAGCCGAAAGAACGCTCCAGCACGACATTACGGCCTTTCGGGCCGAGGGTGACTTTAACAGCGTTGGCGAGAATATTGACGCCTTCAACCATCTTGGCGCGGGCGGCATCGCCGAATACGACTTCTTTAGCTGCCATGTTTGTTACTCCTTAGTATTTAAATGGGGTATGTATTTGTTGAAGTTCAGAGCTACATGTGAACCGTCTCTGGATCCCCGCCTGTGCGGGGATGGCGGCATGTTTCCAATCGCGGCGGCTATGCCGGCGCTCATGGACATCACCATCACTTCTGGACGATTGCCATGATGTCTTCTTCGCGCATTACCAGCAATTCCTCGCCGCTGACCTTGACGCTTTGGCCGGAGTACTTGCCGAACAGAACGCGATCGCCAACCTTGACGTCGAGCGCACGTACTTTGCCGTCTTCAAGGATCTTGCCGTTGCCGACTGCCAGGACTTCGCCCTGATCAGGCTTTTCCGCTGCTGCCTCGGGAAGAACGATGCCGGACGCAGTTTTGGTTTCCTGGTCCAGACGCTTGACGATTACGCGATCGTGCAAAGGACGAAGGTTCATACAAACTCCTTTAAATTCAATAAGTTATAGTTGTTTTGCGGCAATCTTGCTGCAAAAGGCATTTCACTATGCAACAAGGCCGCACTGGAAATGTTGGGACCAGGGCAATTAGTTGTTAGCACTCCACCCTGGCGAGTGCTAAGTATAGGGGCGGACTTTTCTTTTTTCAAGCGATGGTCATGTAAATATGTCCATGAGTTGATTCGTTATTGCCTGTTAAGCAACGAAGAAAGAGGTCCGAATGCGCGTCTGAACAGAGCGCGAAATGACGGGTCGCGCAAATGAAAAACCTCCGCAGAAGCGGAGGTTTTTTGGCGCCAGTTACTCGGCGACTAGCGCAGGTGTCGTATTTCTTAAGTCAAGCCGACTTTCACATCGACATTATTGCGGGT
>NZ_DAIUCO010000311.1:0-5594 GCF_036846085.1 Noviherbaspirillum sp.
ATCAGCGCTTGCGGCAGGTCAAAATCGAAATCGGAAAGCGAATACATGGATTACCGGCGGAATCGGAGGGCAGCGGGAACTGCTATGGTTGCGGGGTTTGCAAAATTGCATGCCGTTTTGGTTTGCCATTTCCGGCTTACGACATACAACATCGGGCGCTTTTACAATAACCCGCTATTTTACGCCCTGCCGACCTTTTACCGATATGCCCGCACCGAAGCGAAAACCCGCATCGCCCGCCAATACCAGTCAAACCAAGCTGGCAAAGCTCGGCCTGCGCACCGACATGGACCTGGTATTGCACCTGCCGATGCGCTACGAGGACGAAACCATCGTCACGCCGATCGCCGAAGCCGGCTTCATGTCCGGCAGCGCGGTGCAGGTCGAGGGCGTGGTGACATCCTGCGACGTCCAATTCCGGCCCCGGCGCCAGCTGGTGGTCACCATCGCCGACGAGACCGGACCGCTGGTGATGCGTTTCCTGAATTTCTACGGCAGCCAGACCAAGCAGCTGGCGGAAGGCGTGCGGGTGCGCGCACGCGGCGAAGTCCGGCACGGCTTCCTCGGCGCCGAGATGGTGCATCCGACCTACAAGCCGGTCAAGGAAGGCGACCCGTTGCCTTCCGTACTGACGCCGGTCTATCCGGCCGGCGAAGGATTGTCGCAAGCCTTTCTGCGCAAGGCGATCGCCAGCGCCATGTCCCGCATCGACTGGCGGGATACCCTCAGCGAGCAAACGCGGGCGGCGCTCGGCCTGGAACCATTCGAAGCGTCGGTGCGCCTGCTGCATAATCCGCCCGCCGATGTCGACGAGCACGCCCTGATGGAACGTTCGCATCCCGCATGGACACGGATGAAGTTCGATGAACTGCTGGCGCAGCAGCTGTCGATGAAACGGGCCCAGGCAACACGGCGCAACAGGGGCGCAACGGCATTGCCGCGCATCGGCGAACTGTCCACGGCGTTCATGCAGGCGTTGCCGTTCAGGCTTACCGCCGCGCAGCAACGGGTGCTGGAAGAGATCCGGCGCGACCTGAAGGAATCGTTCCCGATGCAGCGCCTGCTGCAGGGCGATGTCGGCAGCGGCAAGACGGTAGTGGCGGCGCTGGCCGCCGCACAGGCGATCGACAGCGGCTACCAGGCGGCCCTGATGGCGCCCACCGAAATTCTTGCAGAACAGCATTTTCGGAAGATCGCGACCTGGATGGAGCCGCTGGGCGTGCGTGTCGCCTGGCTGACCGGCAGCCTGAAGAAAAAGGAAAAGGCCGAGGCGCAGGCACGCATCGAATCGGGCGATGCGCATCTCGTGATCGGCACCCATGCGCTGATCCAGGAAGGGGTCGAATTCGCGAAGCTCGGCCTGGTGATCGTGGACGAACAGCATCGGTTCGGCGTCGGCCAGCGCCTGGCCTTGCGCAACAAGGGCGTGGATGGCGCCGACACGGTGCCGCATCAGTTGATGATGTCCGCCACGCCGATCCCGCGCACGCTCGCGATGACGTATTACGCCGACCTGGAAGTATCCGTCATCGATGAATTGCCGCCGGGCCGCACCCCCATCGTCACCCGCATCGTCGACCAGAACCGGCGCGATGAAGTCATCGAGCGGGTGCACGCGGCGGCGTTGGAAGGACGGCAGGTCTATTGGGTCTGTCCACTGATCGAGGAATCGGAAGCGCTGCAGTTGCAGACCGCCACCGACACCCATGCGGTGCTGTCCGCCGCCCTGCCCGACCTGAACGTGGGCCTGGTGCATGGCCGCATGAAGCCGGCGGAAAAGCAGGCGGTGATGGATGCATTCATCGGCGGCGAGGTTCACCTGCTGGTCGCCACGACCGTCATCGAAGTCGGCGTCGATGTGCCGAATGCGTCGCTGATGGTGATCGAACATGCCGAACGCTTTGGCCTTTCCCAGCTGCATCAGCTTCGCGGACGGGTGGGACGCGGATCGGCGGCCAGCGTGTGCCTGCTGCTCTATCAAAGCCCCCTGGGACCGGTGGCAAAGCAGCGCCTGATGACAATGCGCGAAACCACCGACGGCTTCGAGATCGCACGCCGGGACCTGGAAATCCGCGGGCCTGGCGAATTCCTTGGCGCACGGCAATCCGGGCAGGCGATGCTGCGCTTTGCCGACCTGCAGACCGATCAGTGGCTGGTCGACAAGGCACGCGACCTGGCCCAGGCCTTGTTGCAGAGCGATCCAGCCACCGTGCAGGCCCATCTGGAACGCTGGCTTGGCGGGCGGGAAGAATTCCTGCGGGTATGAGCACCTGCGAAAATCACGGCACTGTCCCTCCCGAAGGACGAACAAACCGAGTTTTATATTTATACTGTGACTATCAACCGCCCCGGCTTGATTGCTGTTTCGTCAAGACGCCCAACGCCTACCTACGAGATCGTTCATGACTCTGACTGAATTGAAATACATCGTCGCTGTCGCCCGTCAGAAGCATTTTGGTCATGCGGCGGAAGCCTGTTTCGTTGCCCAGCCAACGCTGTCGGTGGCAATCAAGAAGCTGGAAGACGAGCTTGGCGTAGTCATCTTCGAACGTGGCGGAACGGAAATTTCGATGACGCCGCTGGGCGCGCAGATCGTCGCACAGGCGGAGCGCGTACTGGAACAGACCGCCGCCATCAAGGAAATCGCCAAGCAGAACAAGGACCCGCTCGCGGGTCCGCTGCGCCTCGGCGTCATTTATACGGTCGCGCCCTACCTGTTGCCGCCCCTGGTGAAGACCATGATCGAACGGGTGCCGCAGATGCCGCTGGTGCTGCAGGAAAACTTCACCGTCCGCCTGATCGAAATGCTGCGCCAGGGCGAACTGGACGCCGCGATCATGGCATTGCCGTTCGCCGACCAGGGACTGATGGTGCAGCCGCTGTATGACGAACCCTTCGTGGTTGCCGTTCCGAAGCATCACGCATGGGCGGAACGGGAGACCATCCGCGCGGAAGAATTGAAATCGGAAACCATGCTGCTGCTGGGAAATGGGCACTGCTTCCGCGACCAGGTACTGGAAGTCTGCCCCGAAATGTCGCGCTTCTCCACCACGGGCGACGGTATTGCCCGCACCTTCGAAGGTTCGTCGCTGGAGACGATTCGCCACATGGTGGCGTCCGGCATCGGCATTACCATCTTGCCGCTGGCGTCGGTACCCGACATGCGGTCGAAGGACGGCATGCTGCGCTACATTCCCTTCGTCCAGCCCGGTCCGTCACGCCGGGTGGTAATCGCGTGGCGCAAAAGCTTCACCCGCCGCGCGGCGATCGAGGCGGTGCGGGACGCGGTGCTGTCGTGCGACTTGCACGGAGCGGAGATGTTGCGGGAAGCGGAAACGGCGGAGGGATAACCCAGCATCTGGTACCAGAACCAAAGTTACCGCTGAACTGCTCCTCTCCCCCTGCTACGGGGAAGTATAGGATGGGACTGCCCGCGTAGGGGTGTGATTGTTGGGCTTCGGCATTCGATTGCTCAACCTCACTACCCCCATCCCAACCTTCCCCCTGTTAGGGGGAAGGAGTCGTCCAGCAGTAATTTGTGACACAGTCGCGTTAATCAATCCGCCTCGATGTCTGCATATCAAACCAATGCAACGCCGTCGCATCAAATCCGGCGGTCAGCTGCTGCCCCGCTTCCGCAGCCGTGCCCGCCGCCGCGCGGATCACCACCGGCTGTCCGCCGGCCAATCCATGAATCAGCACATCTGCTCCCAATGCCTCGACCATCTCGACCTGCAGCGGCATGCCCGGCCGGTTCAGGACCAGATGCTCCGGCCGCACGCCGAGCAGGCATTCCCGTCCAGCCAATGCGGAACAGGATGAAGGCAACGCAATCGCCGCACCATGCCCGAGATCGAACTGCGTGCCGTCACGGCTGATCGTGCCGTGCAGAAGGTTCATCGGCGGCGAGCCGATGAAGCTGGCAACAAACGCGGTGGCTGGCTTGCCATAGACTTCGGCCGGCGTGCCGATCTGCTCCGCCCTGCCGGCGTTCATCACAATCATCCTCTGCCCCAGCGTCATCGCCTCGACCTGGTCATGGGTCACATACAGGCTCGTGGTGCCGAGTGCGCGGTGCAGTTTCTGGATTTCCAGGCGCATCTGCACCCGCAACTTTGCATCCAGGTTGGACAAGGGTTCGTCGAACAGGAATACCGCCGGTTCGCGCACGATGGCGCGCCCCATTGCCACCCTCTGGCGCTGCCCGCCGGACAGCTGGCCCGGTGTACGCTGCAGCAAGGCGCCAAGTTCAAGAATGCCGGCGGCCTTTTGCACCCGGGCGTCGATATCGCTCTTTGAAAAACCGCGGATCTTCAGGCCGTACGCCATGTTTTCATAAACGCTCATGTGCGGATAAAGCGCATAGTTCTGGAACACCATCGCGATGTCGCGATCCTTGGGTTCGAGTTCGTTGACGACACGCTCGCCGATCACGATGTCGCCGCCGGTGATTTCCTCCAGTCCGGCCACCATCCGCAGCAGGGTCGATTTGCCGCACCCGGATGGTCCGACCATGACGATGAATTCGCCGTCGGCGATGTCGATGGAAATGCCGTGGATGACCTGCAGGGCCTTCGCGCCCTTGCCGTACGTCTTCGTAATGTTTTTTAAGTGAACTTGTGCCATGTCATTTTTCTGAATCGACCAACCCTTTTACAAACCATCTCTGCATGATCACCACGACCAGTCCCGGCGGCAGCATGGCGAGGATCAGCGTTGCCATCACCAGGTTCCAGTCCACCGCCGCATCACCACCGGAAATCATCGTCCGGATGCCGATGCCGACCGGGTACATATTCTGCTCGGTGGCGATCAGCAGGGGCCAAAGGTACTGGTTCCAGCCGTAGATGAACATGATGACGAACAGCGCAATCACATTGGTGCGGGAAAGCGGCCACAGCACATCCTTGAAAAACCGCATCGGCCCGGCGCCGTCGATGCGCGCCGCTTCCGCGAGCTCTTCAGGCACGGTGAGGAAGAACTGACGGAACAGGAAGGTTGCGGTTGCCGATGCGATCAATGGAATCGTGAGCCCCGCATAACTGTTCAGCATGCCGAGATCCGATACCACCTGGTAGGTAGGCGTAATGCGAACCTCCACCGGCAGCATCAGCGTCAGGAAAATCATCCAGAAAAACAGCGACCGCCCCGGGAAGCGGAAATACACGATCGCGAATGCCGACAGCATCGAAATCGTGATCTTGCCGATGGCGATCGCCAGCGCCGATACCAGGCTCACCCACATCATGTGCGCCACCGGCGGCACCGAGACATTGCCCGATGCGCCCTTGATGATGACGGCGGAATAGTTGGCGATGAACTGGTCACCGGGAATCAGCGACAGCGGGGCCGCCGCTGCCTGCTCGGCGGTTTGCGTGCTGGCGACGAAGGCGACGTACATCGGGAAGGCGACGATCACCACGCCGATGATCAGCACGAGGTGACTTATCAGGTCGAGGATGGGGCGGCGTTCAATCATATTTATACGGAGTCATTTTTCTCCTTCCCCCTTTCAGGGGGAAGGCCGGGATGGGGCGGCCCGCGCAGGGGTAGTGAGGTTGAGCAATCGCATGCAGTTGCACAGCCTCCACACC
>NZ_DAIUCO010000312.1:0-5588 GCF_036846085.1 Noviherbaspirillum sp.
TCACCACATCATCGAATTCATGACCGATTATTTGCGCCTCATGGTTTCGGGGAACATGGATGCGTTCCAGATTGAGAACCTGATGGACAACGAGATCGAGACCCATCACGCGGAAGGCGAAGTGCCGGTGCATTGCATCGCCAAGCTGGGGGACGCCATGCCAGCCTTCGGCATCGTCGCCGCGGTCATGGGGGTGGTGCATACGATGGCCTCGGTCGGCTTGCCGCCGGCGGAGCTCGGAATCCTGATTGCGAATGCATTGGTAGGCACCTTCCTTGGCATTCTTCTGGCGTATGGTTTTATCGGGCCGCTGTCGAGCTTGCTTGAGCAGAAGCTCCACGAGTCGTCGAAGATGTACCAGTGTGTCAAGGTAACCCTGCTTGCAAGCCTGAATGGCTATGCGCCGGCGCTGGCAGTCGAATTCGGCCGGAAGGTGTTGTTCTCCACCGAACGTCCGTCGTTCTCCGAACTGGAAGAGCACATCAAGAAGGCCAAGGCCAAATAGGCGTATGAAACCAGAACGGCAGGAGAACCATGGCTGACGAAGGCTTACGCCCCATCATCGTAAAGCGGGTCAAGAAATCCGGCGGCGGTCATCACGGCGGCGCATGGAAAATTGCGTACGCCGATTTCGTCACCGCGATGATGGCGTTCTTCCTGCTGATGTGGCTGCTCGGCTCCACCGCCAAAGGGGATCTGCAAGGGATCGCCGAATACTTCCAGACACCGCTCAAGGTTGCCATGGCCGGCGGCAGCGGCAGCGGTGACAGCTCCAGTGTGATCCAGGGCGGCGGCAGGGATCTGACCCGCAAGGACGGACAGATCAAGAAGGGCGACGATCCGACGCCCAAGAAAACCTACACCATGAATTCCGCCAACGCCAAGACCATGCAAGAGGAATTAGAGCGGGCCGAAATGGCACGCCTGAAAATTTTGAAGGCGCGCATTGAGGCTGCAATTGATGCGCGGCCGACGCTAAAGCAGTTTCGCAATCAATTATTAATCGATATTACAACAGAGGGCTTGCGCATCCAGATCGTGGACGAGCAGAATAGGCCCATGTTTGCCTTGGCGAAAGCCGAGCTGCAACCCTACACCAAGGAGATCCTGTACGAGATCGGCAAGGCGTTGAACGACATGCCGAACAAGATCAGTCTTTCCGGGCATACGGATGCGGCGCCCTATGCAAGCGGCGAGAAGTATTACAGCAACTGGGAGCTGTCGGCGGACCGGGCGAATGCGTCGCGCAGGGCGCTGGTGGCTGGCGGGATGGATGAAGGCAAGGTGTTGCGCGTGGTGGGACTATCGTCCGCTGCGTTGTTCGATACGGCGAATCCGATGAACCCGGTGAACCGGCGGATCAGCATCATCGTGATGAACAAGAAAGCCGAAGAATCCGCCAACAAGGAAGGCGGCTCGATCGCGGTGTCGAACGAAACGCAGGTCAAGCAGGAACTGGGCGGAACGCAGGAAACGGGCGGTAAGCCGGGAAATTGAGTTTGCCGGCAACTGGTTGCGGCGGCCGTCGGATAACGGGACATCTTCATGACAGGAAAAACGTTGTTGAGCTCTCAAGTGAAAGGCCTGCTATCCAGCGTATCGGAGCATGGAGCCCAGCATCTGAACGAGATTGAAAGCGATCTTAAACAAACCGATGCGCTGCTGAGCGAGGCGATCGACAAACTTTGCAGGAGCTTTCTTGCAATCCAGCAGGCGGTTTCCGAGCATCAGGCTACTGTCGAACAGCTTGTCAGCGGCATGCCGGCCGACAAGGCCTCCCAACTGCAATCCAGCCAATCGGAAATCACACAGCATGTGAATGCCGCGGTGACCGGACTGCAATTCCAGGATATGACAAGCCAGTTATTCGCCAGAACGGTCCGGCGCGTGACCGGTCTGCGCGAGGCGCTGGAGCAGATCGGTGCAAGCAGTTCGGGTCTGCAGGATAACGGCGAACTCGGTGAGATCGTAGCCAGGCTGGAGAGCATGAATACGGTATTGAACGAACAAAGCGCGAAGCTGGAAGGATTGCTGTGGAAGGCGGTCTGCCAGACGCACATGGAAAGCGGCGACGTCGAATTGTTCTAGAGACGTAGCACTACAGAGATACAACGGAAAACGGGTGTCGAACCCGGCATCGAAGAGGCGGAGTAATAAGATGGCGAAATCAATATTGGCGGTGGATGATTCCGGATCGTTGCGGCAGATGGTCGTCTTCAGCCTTCGGGCGGCGGGATACCAGGTGACGGAGGCAGTCGACGGCCAGGACGGTCTGGAGAAGGCGAAGAGCCAGGTGTTCGACCTGGTGCTGACCGATCAGAACATGCCCCGGATGGACGGACTGACGCTGATCCGGTCGCTGCGGCTGGTACCGACCTATCAAAAGGTGCCGATCCTGATGCTGACCACCGAATCGAGCGACGACATGAAACAGAGGGGCCGGGCAGCGGGCGCCAACGGATGGCTGGTCAAGCCGTTCGATCCGCAGCGCCTGACCGAAGTGGTCAAGAAAGTCATCGGCTGAACGCAATGCGCGACTGCCATAGCAACCGTACACGCCGCCCACACGGAGCCGATAAATGACCATTGACATGAGCCAGTTCTTCCAGGTGTTCTTCGATGAAACCGAAGAGCTCCTCGCAGAGATGGAGAAGCTGCTTCTCGCGATCGACGTCCAATCGCCTGACGAAGAGGACCTGAACGCGATTTTTCGTGCCGCGCACTCGATCAAGGGCGGCGCCGGCACCTTCGGCCTCAATGACCTGACCGAAGTAACCCATGTGCTCGAATCGCTGCTGGACAAGATCCGCAAGGGCGAGATGGCGCTGACCGCCGAACATGTCGACGCCTTCCTGGTCGCGAAGGACATCCTGAAGATGCAGCTGGACGGTCACCGGTTGCAGACCCCGGTCGACCAAGATGCGGTGGCGGATGTGCGAATGACCTTGCAATCGCTGTCTCAGGACGGCGTACCGCCGCTGCCGCCGGAACATGCCGTTGATGCCGCGCCTGCCGGCACAACCGCGCCGGATGGCTTCAGCCGGCATTTCCGTATCGAACTGCCGCCGATCACGTCCCGCGATGCGGATGCGCTGGCCGCCGAACTCGGCTTGCTGGGACATATCGACCGTACCGCGCTCGACGGAGGCGGCACCTGCCTGCTGCTGGCAACCAACGAGAACGCCGACGATATTGTGGCCATCTGCTCGTTCATCCTCGACCCGTCCGACCTGAAGATCAGCGAGCAGGCCGCGCCCAGACCCGCAATGACGGCTGCCGAGGCCAAGGCGGCGCAGGAGGAGGCGCAGGGCTACGGCTTCTTCGAGCCGCTGGAGAATGAGGCCGAGCTGGCCGCTGCGGAAAAGGCTGCCCTGGAAGAGAAGCAGGGATACGGATTCTTCGAACCGTTCGAGCCGCCTGCGCTCAAGGAGGCACGGGAAGCCGCGGAGGCGCCGGCACCGGCAAGCCAGGCGGCCTGTGCGGCGTTCAGTGCTACCGAGGTGGGCGCCGAGATATCCGGCGCGAATGGTTCAGACAGGAAAGCGACGGCGCGGAAGGATAGTGAAAGGACCGCGGGCAACCACGAGTCTTCGTCGATCCGCGTGGGTATCGAAAAGGTCGATCAGCTCATCAATCTGGTCGGCGAACTCGTTATTACGCAAGCCATGATCGAGCAGCGGACCGGCTCGCTCGACCCGATGCTGCATGAGCGGCTGCTCAATAACGTCAGCCAGCTCACCCGGAATACCCGCGATCTGCAGGAAGCGGTCATGTCCATCCGCATGATGCCGATGGATTATGTTTTCTCCCGCTTTCCCCGGATGGTGCGCGATCTTGCCACCAAGCTCGGCAAGCGCATCGAATTCATCACCCATGGCGCGGCCACCGAGCTGGACAAGGGATTGATCGAACGCATCGTCGACCCGCTGACGCATCTCGTGCGCAACAGCATCGATCATGGCATCGAAATGCCTGACGTGCGCAAGGCCGCCGGCAAGAGCGAAACCGGCCGGCTCTCCTTGTCCGCGGGTCATCAGGGCGGCAACATCGTCATCGAAGTTACCGATGACGGCGGCGGACTGAACCGTGAAAAGATCCTTGCCAAGGCGAAGCAGCAAGGCCTGCCCGTTGCCGACAATATGCCGGACGCCGATGTATGGCAGCTGATTTTCGCACCCGGATTTTCGACGGCGGACGCGGTCACCGATGTGTCCGGGCGAGGCGTCGGGATGGACGTCGTCAAGCGCAACATCACCGCCATGGGCGGCATTGTCGAGATCCGCTCCGCAAAGGGCTTTGGAACGACGATCTCGATCTCGCTGCCGCTTACCTTGGCGATCCTGGACGGGATGTCGATCCGCATCGGCGAAGAGATCTATATCCTGCCACTGGGTTATGTCGTCGAGTCGCTGCAGCCGTCACAGGATGAAGTGAAGAACATCAGTGGCCAGGGGCAGGTCATCAAGGTGCGCGGCGATTATCTTCCGCTGATTCCGCTCTACCAGGTCTTCGGCATCGAGCCGCGCTTCACCGATCCGTCGCAGGGCATTGTGGTCATTCTCGAATCCGAGGGAAAGAAAGCGGCCCTCTTCGTCGACGAGCTGGTCGGGCAGCAGCAGGTCGTGGTGAAGAACCTGGAATCCAATTACCGCAAGGTCGCCGGCATATCCGGCGCCACTATTTTGGGAGACGGCGGCGTCTCCCTGATCATCGACGTAGCCGCATTGTTGCGATCGAGCCGTCAACTGAACGACGAATCCATATTTTCTTGAGAAGGACAACGCCATGATGCAAACCACACAACAAAACACTGCTTCCGCATCAGATGACAAGAGTGGCCGCGACATCGCCGGCCATGAGTTTCTTGCTTTTACCCTGGGCAAGGAAGAGTACGGCATCGATATCCTGAAAGTGCAGGAGATCCGCGGCTACGAAACCGTCACCCGGATCGCGAACGCACCGGAATTCATCAAGGGAGTGGTCAACCTGCGGGGCATCATCGTGCCCATCGTGGACATGCGCATCAAATTCAATCTCGGCGACCCGACCTATGACCAGTTCACCGTCGTCATCATTCTGAACATCGGCGGACGCGTGGTCGGCATGGTGGTCGACAGCGTATCGGACGTGATCACGCTGTCGCCGGAACAGGTGAAGCCGGCGCCGGAGATGGGTACCGCGCTGAATACCGATTACCTGATCGGCCTCGGCACCATCGACCAGCGCATGCTGATCCTGGTCGATATCGACAAGCTCATGTCCAGCGCGGAGATGGGCCTGATCGAAAAGATGGCCGCTTGAGCGAATCACTGAAAGGTTGCAAATGGCGGCTGCAGCAGGCAGCCGCATTGCATTGACTCAAGAGCCTGGCTACAAGGCTCCGCACCAAGATAACGATAACGAGAGACAACGAGGAATTCCATGTTTAGCAATCTCACCATTAAATCGCGGCTGATATTTGTCATCGGCTTTCTTTCATTGCTGCTGATCGGCGGCGGCGTGATCGGCTTGACGAGTCTCAGCAGTGCGAACGAATCACTGAAGCAGATTTATGAATCGCATTTGGTGCCAATGGGAAAACTCGATAG
>NZ_DAIUCO010000313.1:0-5519 GCF_036846085.1 Noviherbaspirillum sp.
GATGGCGACTGCGTGACGCCCACGTCCGCTGCCGACTGCGAAATGATTTTCCCCTTCGTGTTCGACCGGTTCGCCGGACAAATTTTTTCCTGTGGTTTCCGGTTTCACTCCAGGCCGGTTGTTTGCAAATCGGTTTCGCGAAACGTACAATTCCTGCGGAAGATATGTTTTTTGCAATGCCATATGGGAATCAATCCCACCTGCCGCAACATATCCCTGCCCCGCCCTCCACCGGCCCCATGGCTTACCAGGAAACAGCAATGAAGATCCAGATCAAACGCTTCTCCCCTCATCAGAACGGCAAGGTGTTCGGCGTGCTGATGGCGGCAAGTTCCCTTGTATTCGCCATCCCGATGTTTCTGCTGTTCTCGATATTTCCCATGCCGGTGGACAGCGAGGGCAATGCGACCGGTCCTTCGGCAGTCATGTTCTTGATCCTGCCCGTGCTGTACCTCGTGTTCGGCTACCTGGCAATAGCGCTCGGGTGCCTGCTCTACAACGTCGTCTGCAAGTACACCGGAGGGATCGAGTACGAAGCGAGCGGCGAAGACCTTCACCATGAAGCCCATCAATAAGCAACCGACCCCGCCGGTCGCGTGAACTTGCATACCGCGCCCGCTGCCTAATCCCTTCTTCCAAGGAGAACCAATGCTTCAGTTACGTCCAGGCTGTGAATGTTGCGACAAGGACCTGCCTCCTGAATCGACGGAGGCGCGGATCTGTTCTTTTGAATGCACGTTTTGCGCGTCCTGTGCCGAGACACTGGCCGGCACCTGTCCGAACTGTGGCGGCGAACTCGTTGTCCGGCCGCGCAGGCCGGCGGAAAAGCTTGCCAGTTACCCGGCGTCGCGCGAGCGGGTGTACAAGACCGCAGGATGCGGCAAGGCCGCGTAGCGTCGCTACGCATTGTTTCCAATCGTTTCGCTGAGGCCGGCTGACTTCCGGCCTTTCCTTTTCCTGCTTCCTCCGTGCACTTGCCGCGGAAGCGACGTCGACACCGCCAACCGGAATCCAGTTTGTCCCTCGTAAAAGACATTTACCGAAAGAACCGCTGGGTGGTGCTGTGCGGCACCGCCCTCGTGATCGCCAGCGCGCTGGCCAACATCGCGACCATCAATTTCATCAACGAAAGCATCTCGACCGGCGGCGAGCATTTCATCGAGAACGGCCTGTGGCTGATTGCCCTGCTGGGTATCCTGTTTTTCTTCGGCGTGGCATCGCAGTCGATGATGACGGCGTTGAGTTACCGCATCATCTACCAGTTGCGCGGCCGCTTGCTGACGCAGGTGTTGCAGGCCGAGTTCGAACATATCCAGCAGCTCGGCAAAGGCAGGATCTATGCCGCGCTGACGAAGGATATCCGCAGCATCCAGGATGGCTTCGTGATGTTTCCGTTTTTCATTTACAGCGGCACGCTGGTGCTGGGCGGCCTGGCCTACATGCTATGGCTGTCCTGGCCGCTGGCACTGTTGTGCCTGGGAACCTTGTCGGTGGCGATGGGCTTCGGGCAGGCACTGACGTCGCGGTTCCAGCGCCTGCTGCGCGAGGACCGGGAACTGGAGGACAGCCTGTTCAAGCAATACGGCAACATCCTCGACGGCCACAAGGAACTGTTGCAAAACGAACGGCGCAGCCGCATCGTGTTCGACACCCTGATGCATGGCGTTGCGCGGCGGTCACGCGATCTGCGCACGCTGGCGGACCGCTACATCGTCATCAACATCCACATGATGACGGTCGTGACGCTGGCCCTGATCGGGCTCGTATTCTGGGCGGTCTACCGCTGGCAATGGGGCGATGTGGCCCTGGGTGCATCATTCGCGCTCGTGCTTCTCTTCATCCGCCAGCCGCTCAACATCGCGCTGAACCAGATACCCGGCATCCTGAGTGCGCGCGTTTCCCTGCAAAAGCTGGCATCCCTGCGGCTGCCCGATCCGGAACAGACCGGTTTTGCCGAACCGCTGCGCGCCGACTGGGCCGCGATCGAACTGCAGAACGTGTTCTATCGCTATCCCGGCAATGACAACTTCGCGCTGGGCCCGGTATCGATGCGCATCAATCGCGGCGACCTGATCTTTATCGTCGGGCACAACGGCGCCGGCAAATCCACGCTGACCAAGCTGGTCATCGGCCTGCTTGCGCCGAGCGGTGGCCGCATCGCCGTCGACGGCTTGGAAGTGAACGCCGCGAATCGCAGGCAGTACCGGGCGATGTTTTCCGCGGTGCTGTCCGATTTCTTCCTGTTCGACCAGGTGGTGGCGCAGGACGGCGAGGATGACGAGGCGCAGGTGCGGCAACTTCTGCAGCGCCTGCAGCTGGAGGATGTCGTGACGGTGGGTGGCGGCAACTTCAGCCGCACCGAATTATCGACCGGACAGCGCAAGCGCCTGGCAATGGTGGTCGCCTGCATGGAAAAGCGCTCGGTGATGGTGCTTGACGAATGGGCGGCCGACCAGGATCCGCATTTCCGCAAGATCTTCTACGAAGCAATCCTCCCGGAGCTGAAAGCGCAAGGCGTGACCACCATCGTGGTCAGCCACGACGACCGGTATTTTCATGTGGCGGACCGGGTGATCAAGCTGGAGGGTGGCGCGCTGACGGAAACGGTGCTGGATGAGGTGCAGGTGAGGTAGTTGGAGATGTTATGAAACGTGGTGAGGAAGTCGCTTTTGCAAAGCAACGTAGCCGGTGAACTGAATGCTCAAAGCGCACCGCACGGTTCCTCCCCTTTTCAGGGCGCCCGGCTAGGGGGGAGGGCTAGGGGTGTAGCAGGGAATTTGGGCAGCATGCTGCCTGCCTGCGGAACAATCAACGCTTGCAAGCGTTGATGCGTCCTGCAGGGAGGGGTAGTGAGGTCGATCGACTGCATACGATGGCTCAACCTTTACACCCCTGCGCGGGCCGCCCCATCCCAGCCTTCCCCTTAATAGGGGGAAGGAGCAGTCCGAAGATGTCAATGCAGCAGGCACTACTATTCCGCCCCTTCCGCAATGAACAACCTCCCAACCGAATTCGCCAGCCGCACGTCCTTTGCCTTGGCATACTCGACCGATTCATACCAGGCCTGCGCCCGCTGCAGGGATTCGTATTCGACGATGACGGTGCGCCAGCCGCTGTTGTGCGCGTCGTCCTCGCCCTCGCGCTGGTCGCGCTGTCCGCCCCGCACCAGAAAACGGCCGCCGTATTGGGCGACGGCAGCGGTCGACAGTGCGCGGTAATCGGCGTAGCCGGTGGGATTGGTGACCTGGATTTCTGCGACGACGTAGGCTTTCGGCATGGCGGCCCTTTCCTTATCAAAAGGGCCGCATGCGATGCATGCTCAGCCCGGGATGGCGAGACGCCGGCGAGCAGCGTCGTATTCGGATTTTAACCGCTCTACCAGTTCGGCGACGGTCGGCACGTCATCCATCAGTCCGACGCCCTGCCCCGCGCCCCAGATGTCGCGCCATGCCTTCGCCTTGGCGCCGCCGCCGGAGCCGAAGTTCATGGTCGACTTGTCGGCGGTGGGCAGGTTGTCCGGGTCGAGGCCGGCGGCGACGATGGATTTCTTCAGGTAGTTGCCGTGCACGCCGGTGAAGAGGTTGCTGTAGACGATATCGGCCGCGGTCGATTCGACGATGGCCTGGCGATAGCCTTCATCGACATTCGATTCCTTCGTCGCCAGCCAGCGCGAACCGATGTAGGCGAAATCCGCGCCCATTGCCTGCGCCGACAGGATGGCGTCGCCGGTGGCGATCGATCCCGACAGGGCGATCGGGCCGTTGAAGAACTTGCGCACCTCGCCGACGAGGGCGAAGGGCGACAGCGCGCCCGCGTGGCCGCCCGCACCGGCAGCGACCAGGATCAGTCCGTCGACGCCGGCTTCGAGCGCCTTCTGCGCGTGGCGGATCGAAATGACGTCATGCAGCACGATGCCGCCGTAGCTGTGGATCGCGTCCAGCATTTCCCTCGGCGGCGCGCGCAGGCTGGAGATGATGATGGGCACCTGGTGCTTCACGCACACTTCGACGTCATGCGCGAGGCGGTCGTTCGATTGGTGAACGATCTGGTTGACGGCGATCGGCCCGACTTTCGCACCGGGATTCGCTTCCCTGTAGGCGGTAAGTTCAGCCTGGATTTCGGTCAGCCAGGTATCGAGCAATTCGGCCGGACGGGCATTGAGTGCCGGAAAGGAGCCGACGATGCCGGCCTTGCATTGCGCCTTGACGAGCGCCGGACCGCTGGCAATGAACATGGGCGAGCCGATGACGGGAAGACTGAGATTCTGCAATGCTGCGGGCAACGCCATGACGACCTCGCGAGTAGGAAAAAAAGGGATTTTGATTATAGGGCAAAAAAAGAACGGTCGTGCTAGATTAGGCCCTCTAGAAATGCCTGCGCTCTTGCATACTACCGAAGCATTCCATCAAGGAGACCCTCATGACATACCAATGTTTCAGCCTGACCATCGAAAACAAGGTTGCCCACCTCGTGCTGAACCGGCCGCAGGCAATGAACACCATGCATCCCCTGATGTGGCGCGAGCTAACGGAAATCGTCACCATGCTCCAGCGCACCGCCCCCGCCCGCGCACTGTTGATTTCCTCCACCGGCAAGCATTTCACCGCCGGCATGGCGCTCGATGTCTTCGGCAGCGATCCGGATTCCGGCATCGCGCTCAATGACGGCAACGCCGGCGGACGGGCCAACATCGTGCCGCAACTGGACGACATGCAGCGCGCCTTCACCGCCATCGAACGCCTGCGCATGCCGGTGATTGCCGCGATTCACGGCGGCTGCATCGGCGGCGGCGTCGACATGGTGTCGGCCTGCGATATCCGTCTCGCGAGCGCCGACGCCTTCTTCTGCATCCAGGAAATCAACATCGGCATGACGGCCGACCTGGGAACGCTGCAGCGCCTGCCGAAACTGATACCCGAGGGCATCGTGCATGAAATGGCCTACACCGGAAGGCGGCTGCCGGCGCAGCGCGCCCTCGCTGTCGGCCTCGTCAACGAGGTATTCGAGTCGCAGGAGGCATTGCTTGCGGCCGCATTGCAAATGGCCAACGAGATCGCGGAAAAACCACCGGTCGCCATATGGGGCAGCAAGCAGGCGATCCACTATGCGCGCGATCATTCGACACAGGATGCATTGCAGCAGATGGGATGGCTGCAATCCGGCATCTGGCAGACCAGCAACCTGGTGGAGGCATTTACCGCGAAGCAGCAGGGACGCAAGCCGCAGTTCGATGATTTACCGCCGCTGCATTCGTTTGAAGAGGCAAAATATACGTTGAAGTGAATATATTTCCGATCGCCATTCGTCATTTTTTGGGATCCGGATATGCAATAACTTCTTTTGACCGTCAGTCAAAAACAAATCAGTAAATATAAAGAGGTTGTGGCCGTTGAATTCCGCTTGGACGCTGCCGGAAAAGAAGGGCAGCGTCCTCGCGGTCGCCTTTTTTGCCTACTTTTTTGGCGAAGCAAAAAAGTAGGTGGCCCGCCGGGGCCAGTCCCGGCTAGTCTCTTCGAAGA
>NZ_DAIUCO010000314.1:0-5509 GCF_036846085.1 Noviherbaspirillum sp.
GCCCTGTGGGGATGGCTGACCTATAAAGTGATGGCCTACGATGCCCTGGCGGAACACGCGACCCGGGAAGAATACCGGCATATCATGCGCCGCCACCGGTGGCCGCTGCTGCTGATCGGCGCGCTCACCGGGGCGATGGGTGCCGCGCCGACCTTGCTTTGGCTCGGCGGCGCGCTGTCGGTAATTTTCTTTCCGTTGCTTGCCGGCGGCGCGATCTGGCTCTATGTGCTGGTCTTCGTCTTTACCGGCCTCTGGTTTACGCACTACTGCCTGGACGCGCTCGCGGAGTATCGGCAGGCTGGGGCGGCGGTGCCGTTGCCGGGTGCGCTGAAGGATATCAACTGAGGCCGCCCAACCGGTATCCGGCGCCTCGGGCATAATTGCCGATTCCTCATCCAGCGGGCGGATCGAACATATGGCTATCGGACTGATCATCATCGGCGACGAAATTCTTTCGGGAAAACGCGCCGACAAGCATTTCCCCAAGGTCGTCGAATTCCTTGCTGCGCGCGGCCTGCAATTGTCCTGGGCCGAATATGTCGGCGACGATCGCGCACGTATCACGGCGACGCTGCAACGCAGCCTGGCCAGCGATGACATCGTGTTCTCGTGTGGCGGTATCGGCGCCACGCCCGACGACCATACACGGCAATGCGCGGCGGCGGCGTTGGGCGTGCCGCTGGTTCTGCATCCCGAAGCAAAGCTGAAGATCGAGGAACGCATCGCGGATGTGGCGCGCGAGGCGGGCAAACAGCCTGAATATGATGTCCCGGAAAATCGCCATCGGTTGAAGATGGGCGAGTTCCCGCAAGGTGCGGAAATCATCCCGAATCCCTACAACAAGATTCCCGGCTTCTCGGTCAGGAACAACAACGGCGGTGCGCATTATTTCGTTCCGGGGTTTCCGGTGATGGCATGGCCGATGATCGAATGGGTGCTCGACACGCATTACGCGCACCTGTTCGGCAAGAACGCCTGGGCGGAAAAATCGGTGCTGGTCTTCGAGCAGGCGGAATCGACTCTGACGCCGATGATGGAGCGGCTGGAGTCGGCGTTTCCATCGGTGAAGGTATTCAGCCTGCCGAGCGTCGGCGATGCGACGACGCGCCGGCATATCGAACTCGGCGTCAAGGGCGACCCGGCGCAAGTCGACGACGCCTTCAGGGAAATGCTGGCGGCACTCGACGCCTTGCGTGCCGAATACCAGATGCACGTTCAGTAACGCGCCTTACCCGTCGGCCTCATTCCATCAGGCCCTGCTTGCGGATGAAGTCGACCACCTGCTGCACGCCGTCGCCGCTGCGCAGATTGGTAAAGATGAACGGCCGGTCGCCGCGCATGCGTTTCGCATCCTGCGCCATCACATCGAGGTTGGCGCTGACATATGGTGCAAGATCGGTCTTGTTGATGATCAGCAGGTCGGAGCGGGTGATGCCCGGGCCGCCCTTTCGCGGAATCTTTTCGCCGCCCGCCACGTCGATGACATAGATGGTCAGGTCGGACAATTCCGGACTGAAGGTCGCCGCCAGGTTGTCGCCGCCGGATTCCACGAGGATCAGGTCGAGGTCGGGGAAATCGGCGCTCATGCGGGAGATCGCTTCCAGGTTGATCGATGCATCCTCGCGGATCGCGGTATGCGGGCAACCACCGGTTTCCACACCCATCAACCGCTCCGCCGGCAAGGCGTCGGCGCGCAGCAGGATCTCCATGTCTTCCTTGGTATAGATGTCGTTGGTGATGACGGCCATGTCGTAATGGTCGCGCATCGCCTTGCACAGCATTTCGCACAATGCGGTCTTGCCGGAGCCGACCGGTCCGCCGATACCGACGCGCAGGGGATTGGAAGGAGTTGTCATGTTCTTGTGTATGGAAAAGTAATAGGTTGATTCAAACGTATTCCGCGATAGGCATTGGCCGGCCGATCAGTCAGGAGCGGTACAGGCGACTGTATTGCACTTCGTGCTGCATCGATAAAAGCGACAGGCCGGGAGACCAGTTGCAGAGTTCATCGTCCGACAGTTGCTGTGCACGCACAGCCGCCGTTTCGAGTTCCGGCCGCAGCGACAGCAGCAGCCTTTGGCCCGATACCTGCCCGAGCGGCACCGATTTCACGCACACCAGAACCTGGTTTTCCGCCCAGGAAAACAGCATGCCGAGCAGCGAAGCCTCGTGCGGCACATCCAGCGCCACGGCGAGGCAGGCGAGCGCCGTAGGCAAGGGTACTTCCGCCTGCCGAAGCAGCAGGGGCAGGGCGTCATGTCCCGGCACCAGTTCCGCCGCCAGCTTGCCCAGCGAGTAACCCATCTGGATGGTTTCCGCGCGAAACTCGGCTGTGTCGCGCGCGGCGATGAAGCGTTCCGTCCAGGCATCGACAGCGGCGGCGTCGCGCGCGGCGAAGGCCTGCAGCAGCCGCCACAGAATGGGCGCCTCGAAGCGGGCCACCACCTGGTGCAGTGTATCGACGATCCAGCGCCGGGCGGACGCCTCGTCATGCACCATGCCGCGTTCCAGAGCCGCCTCCAGGCCTTGCGAATAGCTGTAGGCGCCGATCGGCAGGGAAGGGCTGGCAAGCTGCAGCAGGTGGAGCAGGGCGGCGGCGTGCATGTTATTTGTCGGATGGGCGATGGATCTTCTGGCGCAGCGGAATTGGCGCCAGCGGATGATGGTCGTGATGATGATGGCCGCCGCCGTACGCGCCCGACTCCGGTTCGAACGGCGCCTGTTCCTCGGTGACCCGCGCCCCGAGGCCTTCCAGCATTTCCTTTAGCACGCCGTCCTTGCGGATGCGCAGGAAGCCGGTGTCGGCATCGCCGCCGACCTGCGCCTGGGTATGGCGGTTGCCGAGGTGGAAGGCGCAGCGCAGGAGGTCGCGTGCCGTCGCGCACTCGACCCGATAGGTCGCTTCTTTCGCGGCAACGATTTTCACTACCCGGCCATCGTCGCCCCTGAGCAGGTCGCCGTCGCGCAGCACGGTGCCGCGCACGGTGAATACGGCGACTTCCTCGTCGGACGCCAGTCGGGCGCGCAGCCGGCTTTTTTCACGCAGGTCGAACGGCAGGACGAGTTCGCCGTCGATTTTCTCGGCGGAAGCAATTTTGGTATTGAGTGTCAGCATGTGAGTATGTGCAAATCAGAACAGGAAATATCGCTGCGCCATCGGCAATACCTTCGCCGGCTCGCACACCAGCAATTCGCCGTTGGCACGGACCTCGTAGGTTTCGGGATTCACCTCCATCTTCGGCGTCAGGCCGTTGTGGATCATGTCGTTCTTGCGCAGCGTCCGGACATTCTTGATCGGAATCAGCGTCTTATTGAGCTTCAGCGCATCGCCGATGCCGTCGTCATAGGCGGCCTGCGAGACGAAGGTGAACGAGGTTTTCAGGCCGCCGCCGTAGGCGCCGAACATCATCCGGTAGTGGACGGGCTGCGGCGTCGGGATGGAGGCGTTCGGATCTCCCATTTGCGCAGCGGCGATCATGCCGCTCTTCAGGATCATCGACGGCTTGACGCCGAAGAAGGCCGGCTTCCACAGCACGATATCGGCAATCTTGCCGACTTCCAGCGAACCGACCACGTGCGAGATGCCGTGCGTGATCGCCGGATTGATCGTGTACTTGGCGATGTAGCGCTTCACCCTGAAATTGTCGTTGCGGCTGGTGTCTTCAGCGAGCGCACCACGCTGCACCTTCATCTTGTGCGCCGTCTGCCAGGTGCGCATGACGACTTCGCCGACCCGGCCCATCGCCTGGGAATCGGATGACATCATGCTGATCGCGCCGATGTCATGCAGGATATCTTCGGCGGCGATCGTCTCACGGCGGATGCGCGATTCGGCGAACGCAATGTCTTCCGCGATGGCCGGGTCGAGATGATGGCAGACCATCAGCATGTCGAGATGCTCGTCCAGCGTATTGACGGTGTAGGGGCGGGTCGGATTGGTCGACGACGGCAGGACGTTGCCATGCTCGATCGCGGCAATGATGTCCGGTGCGTGGCCGCCACCTGCACCTTCGGTATGGAAGGTATGTATTGTGCGGTCCTTGAACGCGGCAAGGGTGTGTTCGAGAAAGCCGCCTTCGTTGAGAGTGTCGGTATGGATCGCTACCTGGATATCCATCCGGTCGGCAACCGACAGGCAATTGTCGATGGCGGCGGGGGTCGTCCCCCAATCCTCGTGGAGCTTCAGGCCGATGACGCCGGCGCGCACCTGTTCTTCCAGTGGTTCCGGCAGGCTGACGTTGCCCTTGCCGAGAAAGCCGAGATTCATCGGGAAGGCATCCGCAGCCGACAGCATTGAATGAATATGCCATGGTCCGGGCGTGCACGTCGTCGCCGCAGTGCCAACCGCCGGGCCGGTGCCGCCGCCCAGCATGGTGGTGACGCCGCTCATCAGCGCCTCCTCGATCTGCTGCGGGCAGATGAAGTGAATGTGGGAATCGATGCCGCCGGCAGTGACGATCATGCCTTCGCCGGCGATGATTTCCGTCGCGCCGCCAATCGCCATTGTCACGTCGGGCTGGATATCCGGATTGCCGGCCTTGCCGATGGCGGCGATCCTGCCGTTCTTCAGGCCGATATCGGCCTTCACGATGCCCCAGTGGTCGACGATCAGGGCGTTGGTGATGACCGTATCCATCACGTCCTTGTGATTGCGCTGCGACTGGCCCATGCCGTCGCGGATCACCTTGCCCCCGCCGAACTTGACTTCCTCGCCGTAGGTGGTGAAGTCCTTTTCCACTTCGATGAAGAGTTCCGTATCCGCGAGTCGTACGCGGTCACCGACGGTGGGGCCGAACATTTCGGCATAGGCTTGACGCGAAATTTTTGCCATGGCGATTCCCTTATTTGTTATGCAGTGAGGTACGGGCGACAAGCGACGCGGCGCCGATCAGTGACAGGCCGCTGGTGATTCCCAGTGCGCGCCGCGCCGCGGCGCCCATGGTGATGCGCGCCATGCGGGCTGCCGAGCGAATGCCCCACGACCTGCAGGACGGCGGGGCCGGGCGTGATGTTCAGCAGAAAATTCGTACCGAGAAACGCGAGCAGCAATGGCAATTCCATGGATGCACTCCTTACAATGCGCCCATGACTTTGGCATTGAAGCCATACACCTTGCGGTCCCCCGCCAGCGCCACCAGTTCCACCGTGCGCTGCTGCCCGGGCTCGAAGCGAACCGCGGTACCGGCGGCGATGTTCAAGCGCATGCCATAGGCGGTTTGCCGCTCGAACTGCAGGGCGGGATTGACCTCGAAGAAGTGAAAGTGCGAGCCGACTTGGATGGGGCGGTCGCCGCTGTTGGCGACGGTGACGGTCGCCGTTGCGCGACCGGCGTTGAGTTCGATCTCGCCGGGTTCGATCTGCATTTCGCCTGGGATCATGGGTTCTCCAGAAGTGAATGTTTAGGTGGATGTAGGCTTCAGAATTGGTCTAAGGGTAAGTCAATTGACTGCCGATCTAATTGCTCCGTAAAGTTCCCTCCCCCTTGCAGGGGGAGGGTTAGGGGTGAAGC
>NZ_DAIUCO010000315.1:0-5475 GCF_036846085.1 Noviherbaspirillum sp.
GGGAACTGGTAATGCGTACTCTTTCGCGACTCTTCAAGCATCTCTTCACGACCGGACTGGCCAGCCGGCGGGCCTTTCCGAATGCGACGCTGCAAGATATCCAGACCGTGATCGCCGAAGGCGAACGACAGCACCGTGCCGAGGTACGCATGATCATCGAGCCTTCGCTCTCGGCGCAGGCAGTGCTGAGCGGCATGTCGTCGAGGGAGCGGGCCTGCGAGCTCTTCTCCGATTACCGGATATGGGACACCGAGGAGAACTGCGGTGTCCTGGTTTACATCAATCTCGCGGATCACCAGGTCGAGATCGTTGCCGACCGGGGTGTCGGCCGCGTCATCGCCGCCAAGGATTGGACGGCGATATGCAACAGCATGACGCGCGGCTTCGCGCACGGCGATTTCCACGATGGCGTGCTTGCCGCGCTGCGGCAGCTGAATACGCTCCTGCAGCAGCACTATCCGGATGATGGATCCCGTCAGAATCAGCTGTCCGATCGGCCGCTGATGCTGTGATGCGCGTCGCAGCGCTTCACTCTCCCGCGGTGCCAGGCTGAAGACTGCCGTCAGCGATCGGCTTGCTTCCCGAGCTTGGCATCAGCCGCCCGCAGTGCTGCGATGCGTTCCTTGTCGCTCGGATGTGAACTCAGATACGCCAGCGGCGAATCGCTGTCCGATCCGGTACGCCTGCCGCCACGGCTATCCTGTCCGGTTCCATCGTTTCGTTCCCTGTTGCGTTCCTCATGCCGATGCGCGTTGCCCATCCTTTCGAACAGCTCCGCCATCGGAGACAAGGGCAAGCCGTTGGCCTGCATCATGGCAATCGCAAACTGGTCGGCTTCACGTTCGAAGTCCCGAGAATATTTCTGATCCAGCAGGAAGGTCGGCACGGCCGCGAGGATGCTCGAAACATCGCCGATGATCAGATTTACTGCGACACCGACGCCCAATGCCTGGAGCAGCCGCCGCAAAGAATGGCGTCCCTGGACATGTCCGAGTTCATGCGCCAGCACCGCGAGGACCGCGTTGTCGTCAGGCGCCATGCCGACCAGTTGGTCGGTCATGATGATGACGCCGTTCGGCAAGGCAAAGGCATTCGGCCCTACCCGGCTGTGACGGAATTCGAGACGGTAAGGTGTCGTCGCCGCCTGCGGCCGCTTCAAGCCGGCAAACAGCGCGTGCAACCGCGCCTGTTCGGCGGGATCAAGCCTCGACGGCTCCATGTAGCTGGCGTCGATCAGCCGCAATTCCTCGTCGCCGATCTTCTTCTCCATCGACGCCGGCATCCTGCTGGCAGCCTGGTCCACAGCCCAGGGCACCCCCCACTGATAGGCAGAGATCAGCAAGGCGATTACCGCAATCAGCGCGCACAGCGACCATGCCCACTGCTGCTGCCAGCGCACCACCCAGGAATCCCGGTAACCGTTCTTGGCCAGCAATCGCGGCAGGTTGCGATAATCCACTTCGATGAAGCCGCCGTCCGGAAAGCGCAAGATGCGCGGCGCATGCTCCAGCCGTTCGGACACCTGCATCCTCGACAGCTTCATGCTGCGGCGAACGCCGTCTCCGCTGATGGCGACGACACCGCGATGCATCATCAGCGTTACGGGATGGCGACGGGTGGTTTGACCGTCGAAATACGTAGCGGCGATCATAAGGCGATATCGATATCGAACAGGTCGCCGGCTTCCTGCCCGATGGCACCGGCGGCGTCAACCGACTGGTCGGCCATGAATTCCTCCAGGTCACCGGAGGGCAGGAAAGTCATGCTTTCGACCCTGTACTTTGCCAGCCGCACGGCGGCAAATGGTTTATACAAACCGAAGGTCACGGTAATCAGCGCCAGGTTGGATGCATGCAACCACAGCAGCTTGCGTGCGCCGGCACTGCTCTGAAACCGGTGGTCGCCAATCTCCGTGTTGTTCCATACCAGGTTTTGCACGCGGCTTTCCAGGTAGGCCCTGACGAACAAATAAAATGCATAAGCGCTGAGCAGCCCGTAGAGCAACGCGAACAGCCACCCGAACGGCGTCGCCGACAAAAGCGCGAAGGCCGACGCAGTCAGCTTGGCGAAGATAGCTGCCGGGATGGACCCGAGGAAGAAAAATCCGATTGCCTTGCCGTAGATCTTGAAGAACCCGCCGGCACGTCCGTGAAAGAAAAACGGCGTCTGCCCGTAATCGGCATTGTCATGCTGGTAGCGCTTGAGCGAATAGTGCGCAAGCGGCACCACCGCTGCGACCGCCAGCAGCGGCAGGAGAATCACGAGCAGAATCACCCCTACGCTAGGACTCCTCGAAAATGACGTCGCCAGGCTCCAGACAAACAATCCCGTCATGCCGAGCATGACGGGAAACAGGAGCAGCGCGCGATAGGCATCGCCGGCGGTTGCCCGGAAACGGAAACGCAATCCGCGATAACTCGAATTGGCGAGCTTGAAGCGGAATGCCCGCGCAAGCAGCCAGGGCATGATGGCGGCCAAGGCCAGCGCCACGACAACCGCTGCCGCAATCGATATGTCGTAGGAGATCTTGTATGCGGCAAGGAGAAACAGCGCCAGGATGCGGCCCTTCAGGATCGCCGTCGGCTCACCGTGATAGTCGAAGATCGAGCCGGCGACGCGAGTGTTTCGGTAAAAGTACTGCAGGCGGCGAACCTTCGCCCAGGCGGAGTAGATGCCGAGGGTGAGAATCGTCAGCAGCAGGTTGACGACCCAAATGCGAAAGTATTCCGATCCGGTGCCGGTGAATTCGAATCGTTGCGGACCGGATCGTGCCGCGATCGGCTGCATCGGGTCGTCCGATGTCACCATCGTGTTCGCGAGCACGCGATGGCGCGGCTCCGCCACGTCTTCCATGGAAACTACCGTCATGCCCCTCCCTTATGGCGCGAGCAGCTTGTTGTTATGTGCCTGCTGTCGATGTGGGCCCAATTGAATCACATCAGGCGCGGCCAGGCATTTCTTATTTACGCAATGCGACGGAATTGCCCGCATTGCCTAGCCGCGCTCATAGATCCACTGCAACAGGGCATCCTGCGCCGCCTGTCCCCTCGCCGCATTCGGATGATTGATCATGAACACTGCGACATATCGTTTGCCGGACGCGGCCAGGACGTAGCCCGCTATCGCGCGCACTTCATTCAGCATGCCGGTCTTGATATGGGCATACCCGGCGACGTTCCGGGTACGCAGACGCTGCCGCATGGTGCCGTCGTAGCCGACAAGGGGCAGCGATGACATGAATTCCGGCATGGTGGGCGACTGGAAGACGGCGCCGAGAAGACGCGCCATCGTCAATGGCGAAATGCGTTCGATACGCGACAGGCCGGCGCCGTTCTCGATGCTGAGTTCCGGTGCGTCGATACCCTTGTTTGTCAGCCATGTCCGCACGACTGCCGCGCCGTGGTCGGGGGTCGCCGGAAGCTTTGTCACGTTGCCGGCGATGGTCAGGAGCAACTGGCGGGCCATGACATTGTTGCTGTACTTGTTGATGTCCCGAATGACTTCCGACAGCGATACGGATTCCCACTCGGTGATAAGGCGCCCGCTCGGCGGTACGATGCCGTCCCTCACCTCGCCGTTGAATGTCCCGCCGAGTTCGCCCCAGATATGCCGGAACACCGCCGCAAAATACTGGCTGCCTGACATCTGGTACGGGTGAAAATACCAGGTCCGGTCCCCGCATGCGGTGGAATAGGTGCCCGCGAAGCGCGCCCGGCCGCTCTCGACCATCGGCGCCAGTTTTGCCCGCCAGTTGCCGCATTCGTCTCTTGAAAGTGTCGGCGGCACGACCGGATAACCGGCCAGTGGCGGATCAACGATCATGTGCACCTTGCCTGTTGCCGGGTCCGGCAGAAATCGAAAACCGAGCGCCTTGTAATTCAAGAGCAATGCGTCCGGGCCAACGTTGTAGGCTCTCCCCGGATCGCCGTCGAAGGCGGCCGGATCGAACGGCAGCTCCTGGAATGCGCTGCGGTCCAGCACCAGGCTTCCGCGAATATCCCGAATACCATGTGCGCGAATGCGGCGCAGGAATAGCCAGAGATTCTCCACGACCAGCTTCGGATCGCCAGTGCCTTTGAAGATGAGATCACCGAACAGCACATCGCCGACCTGCTTCCCATCTGCAAATGCCTGCGTCTTCCACGTGAACGTCGGCCCCAGCAACTCCAGCGCGGCACTACTGGTCACCAGCTTCATTGTCGATGCAGGATTGAAGGATGCGTTCGGATTGGACGCTGCCATCACTTGACCGCCGCCAACTTCCTGAACGTACACGCCTGTTGCCTGTATCGGAATCTCACTCTGCTTTAATGCCTCCTCCACGACCGGCGGCAGCGCAATAGGCGGAGCAGTGCATGCGGTTAACAATGTAACCAAGAAACAAGCTGCTTGGAGTCTGTAGGGAATTCGCATAGGATGAGAACGATATCTCCGTCCAGTTCAGGAACGTTTCCGATTATCCCACGGTAGAGTCCGCTTACATGTCCAAATCCAACACCTTGCAGGCGATCACATCCAACGATCCCCTTGCACTTGATAACCAGCTTTGTTTTGCCCTGTATTCCGCTTCATTGGCGATGACCAAGACTTACAAACCGTATCTCGATAAGCTCGGGCTGACTTATCCGCAATACCTTGTGATGCTGGTGCTGTGGCAACAGGACGATGTGCTGGTGAAGGCGATCGGAGAACGGCTCTATCTTGATTCCGGGACGCTTACCCCGCTTCTTAAGCGACTGGAAGCTTCGTCGCTGATCGCCCGTACGCGGGACGAGGCGGACGAGAGACAGGTACGTATTACGCTAACGAAAGAAGGACGCTCGCTGAAGAAAAAGGCGCAATGCATTCCGCAGCAGATCCTTTGCGCAAGCGGCCAAACGCACGGTGCCATACAGGAATTGCGCGAACAATTGACGGCAATTCGAAACGACTTGGCCCGATCCCACGTCTAAGAATCTGATGCCTGTACTGATGCGCAGGCATCCGACCGTCAATTTTATATTGCACACAATTTAATTGTGTACTATATTGCGGACTCGACAGCAGGAAATATCGATTTTTCACCGACAAGGAGAACTTCATGCAGATTCTTTATACCGCACAAGCAACCGCAACCGGGGGCCGTGATGGCCGCGCCGTAACCAGTGATAAGCATCTAGACGTCAAACTGAACACCCCGAAGGAACTCGGCGGCGCGGGTGGCGACGGGACCAACCCGGAACAGCTTTTTGCGGCCGGCTATTCGGCCTGCTTCATGTCCGCACTCAAGTTCGTGGCCTTGCACACCAAGGTCAACCTGCCGGCGGACGCCGCGGTAACGGCTGAAGTCGGAATTGGCCCCAACGACAAAGGCGGTTTTGCCTTGGCAGCGGAATTGAAGGTCTCCTTGCCAGGACTCGATCCGGCGGCGGCAGAAGCACTTGTCAGCAAGGCGCATGAGGTTTGCCCGTACTCGAACGCAACCCGCAATAATGT
>NZ_DAIUCO010000316.1:0-5436 GCF_036846085.1 Noviherbaspirillum sp.
CCCTCCTCCTGTAAGGGGGAGGGTTAGGGAGGGGGTGGTAGGGTCGAGACGCAAAGGCTTGATCTCGAACGCACGATCTCCCATCCAAACGTTCCCCCAAGGGAAAAGCCACGACAGGTATAAACAAAACAAGCTCCACCATCACTCTGCATGCGGAAATTCAATAACCGCCGCCTTCGCCGGCATCGGACGATGAAAGATATCCGCCAGCGCACCGTTAAGAATGCGATCCTTCAACGTATCGGTATCCATCATCAGATCAAGCAGCGGCCCTTCGATGATCATGTCGCCTTTCCGTTCAATGAAGCCAAGCTTGTTCAACTGCCCGAGATTCATGTCGAGGCGGGTCTTCTTGCCGAGCTGCTCGCCGAAGTCGGCCACCAGCGAACGATAGGAAATCCCCATCGACGCCTCTTCCCCGCGCGGCATCGGTTTCTCCTTGCCGAACATGTCGTTCTGGTCTTCCTCCGCGCGCTGGTGCGCCTCTTGCCGTTCGCGTTTGGGCAGGATGATCAGCGCCCACAGCACCACCAGCAGCGCGACGCCGTCGCGCGCGAGGCCGATATTGTTGTTCTGCCAGACCTCGCGCGCGCCGAAGATTTTCGGTTCGACATCGCGGGCCAGGGCCAGCGTCACGTTGTCGGCATAGACATTGTCCAGCAGCTTCATGCCGCAGGCGATCAGCCGCGCATCGAGATCGGCGCGGAACAGGTCGTCCGACAGGGCGCGCTTGACCAGCTTGTGGTCGCGCGACAGGGTCTGGTGCGTCAGCAATTGCGCAATCAGGATTTGTGCATCATCGGTCATGCTCGATATCCGGTTGGGTGTTCGGTTGGGTTGTCGATTGGATGTCCTTCTTCGGCGTCAGCGAGGCGATGGACATGGCCGCGACATGCGGGTCCTTCAGTTTCACCATGCCATCCTTCGGTACGAATTCCAGCGGCAGGCGCGCCATGGTCGCGGTGCCGCCTTGCAGGGCGGATTCGCTTTCATCGCCCAGCAGCGGCAGCAGGGACGCGCGGTAGGAGGCGACGGCGAAATTCGCCGGCAGCAGCGTGTCGTGCACTTTCGTCGATCCGGAGGAGTCCGTCGCGAATGCCGACAGTCGCGTCAGCCACGCGTCGAGCTCCGCCGGGATGGTGCTGGCTTCGCTGGCCGTGACCGCTGCGTTTTCTCCGGCGGGCAAGACGCTGTTGACGGCGTTGCGCTTGTCGGCGAACAGTTCGGTTTCCGCGACATCGATCATTTCGGATGGTGTGATGAACATCGGCGTGACCGGCAGCGAAATCGCCTCGCTGGCGAGGCTGGCCAAATCTTCATGCCGCATCAGCCAGGTCTTGATGTCGGTGGTGGAGAGCCCGGATTGGCCGAGATGCACCCGCTGGCGTTCGATCTGATTCAGTGCACGGGAAAACATGCCCTGCATGTTCAGGAGCGCGCTCTGGGCGCGGCCGATAGCCTGCGCGGCGCGGTGGGTGGCGGCATCGGCCCGGGAATCGGTCGTGATCGCATGGATGATTTCCGAACCTTTTTCAACCCAGTCGCACGCCGCATGCCATTTTTCCTGCGCCGCCCGGAGCCGGAACTCGGAGCCGGACGCGATCGCATCGCGGAATTCTTCCGTCAGTTCCACGAGGCGGCCGAGCAGATGATGCAGCTGCTCGATGCTGACGCCACCGACTGCCTGCGACCCGGCGACCTGCGAAAGCACATACCCCATGTCCGCATCGTCTTCCTCCTTGTCCATGCCCAGCAGGCCGTCGATCGCGGCGACCACATTGCGGGCGATTGGCGTGATCCGGTACACACCCTGTGCGGGGTCCCACGCCAGCAATCCGTGCGAGCGCAGGCGCGCCAGCACGGTTTCCAGGCTGTCGGGGATGAGATAGCCGAGGCGGGTATTGATGTCGGCGCGGGTGAAGGCGGAGGATTGCGTATCCGACATGAGTTCGCGCAGCACCAGCAGCCGCACCAGCACGCCGTCGGCGCCGCCATGGAACAGGGCGGTAAACGCCTGCAGCACGGGCTGGGCCCGCTTGAGGCGGAAAACCTGTTCCAGGTCGTCGGGGGAAACGTCGGGTTTGAAGTACGCCTGGAGCGAATCCTGGTCTTCGTCGTCCGGCGCAATCTGTTGATTCATCGCACTGATTTTCATCCCGGCATTTTACGGCACGGCAAGGCCCGGACAAAGCCATGCAAGGGATTGTTATGGCGCGAAAACCTCATGCTATTCTTGCATTTAGTGCGCGCCGGAAAGTATTTATTTTGTCACTTCGATAACAATGCGGGCACAGCGCGGGAGAGAAACCATGCCAGTCATCGTCGTCGCCAATCCCAAGGGTGGCGTAGGCAAGAGCACCATCGCCACCAACCTCGCCGGCTACTTTGCCCGGCAGGGACACAAGACCATGCTCGGCGATACCGATATCCAGCAGTCCTCACGTGCCTGGCTGTCGCTGCGGCCCGGCAGCCTGCCGCCGATCGCTTCCTGGGATATCGAAGACGGCCGCCTTGCAAAGCCGCCGAAGGGCACGACCCATATCGTGCTGGACACGCCCGCCGGCCTCGAGGGAAAACGGCTGGACGAAGTGCTCGGCATCGCCGATCGGGTAATCGTCCCGCTGCAGCCGTCGATGTTCGATATTTTGGCGACGCAGGGATTCCTGCAAACCCTGTCCGGACGGAAGGGCAAGCTGGCGGTGGGCATTGTCGGGATGCGCGTCAATGTCCGCACGCGATCCGCAGACCAGTTGGCTCACTACGCCGACAATGTCGGCCTTCCGGTCCTCGGCTATCTCCGCGACACGCAGAATTATGTCCAGCTTGCCGCCCATGGCGCGACCTTGTGGGATGTGGCGCCATCCCGGGTGGAGAAGGATATCGAGCAATGGCAGGGATTGTTGAAGTGGGTGGCGTGACCCAAATGTCTGCGCTCTTCGGTCGGTAGTTGAACTTTCAGCCGCGCGACCCCTTTGGAATTCTTCGCCGGTGATTATTTTCCGGTTCGTGCCTTTTCCAGCACCTTGCACAGCGCTTCGACGCCATCCAGCACCCGTGGGGCAGCGCGATTCATCAACTCGCCGTTCACCGTATACAGATTGCCGCGTTTCACCGCGCGCATGCCGTCAAACCGGCGCCAGTGCTGGAGCGCGTCATCCTTTGCGCCGCTGCTGGCGATGATTGCGTCCGGGTCTGCTTTCAATACCGCTTCAATGCCGACGGTCGGCGCGAGTTGCGGAAGGTCGGCGAAGATGTTTCGTCCGCCGCAGAGCTGCAGGCCGGACGACACCAGGTGATCCCCATTCAGGGTCATCAATGGCGTACGCCAGATCTGGTAAAACACGCTGACTGTCGGGCGGTGCCTGTAGGTCGTTTCAAGAGTGGACAATCGGTTCCGAAATGCAGACGCCGCTTCGCGCCCGATCACATCCGTGCCGCCCAAAATCGCGAGGCGTTCAAGGGACGTCGCCACCATGTCAAAATTGCGGGGCTCGCTTTCGAAAACCGGAACGCCGATCTGGCGCAGCCTCGCAATCTGCGTCGCCGAGTTGCCGCTGCCCCAGACGACCACCAGGTCCGGCTTCAAAGCCAGCACCCGTTCAAGATCCAGTGCCGACACGCCGCCGACGGAAGGGAGCTTGCCTGCTTCCGGCGGATAGGTGCTGTACTCGCTTACGCCGACCAGTGCCGCGCCGGCGCCCGATGCATACACCAGTTCGGTGGCATGCGGCGCAAGGCTGACAATGCGCCGGGCCGGTGCTGCCAGGGTAACGGTGCGTCCGGCATCGTCCACGACCGAGACGCTTGCCGATGCGGGCAGTGCCAGTAAGGCGGCTGACAGGCAGCCCAGGGAGCACACCCCCTTGATGAAACGACGCACCGCCGAAGCCCGGTCAGATTTCCAGGTTATCGATCAGCCGCGTCGCGCCCAGTTTGGCCGCGGCCACGACCACCAGCAGCTCGCCTTTCGCAAGATCGCCGGCGGAGGGCGGTTGCAGGTCGGCACGCTTGCGGATCGAAATATAGTCCGGCTTCCACCCGCGGGATGCCAGCTTGGCGACAGCGGCGCGCTCCAGCTCGAAAATATCGAGGTGGCCGTTCCGCACCTGGTCCGCGACTTCGTTCAGTTGCCGGTACAGGGCCGGTGCTTCGGCGCGTTCTTCGGCGGACAGATACCCATTGCGCGACGACAGGGCCAGGCCGTCTTCGGCGCGATAGGTTTCGGCGGCGATGATTTCCGTCGGCAGCGCGAACTGCTTGGACATGTTCCGCACGATCATCAGCTGCTGGTAATCCTTCTTGCCGAACACCGCGACGCGAGGCTGCACGCAGGAAAACAATTTCAGCACCACGGTCGTTACGCCGACGAAGAAGCCCGGCCGGAACTCGCCTTCGAGGATGTTGCCGAGCTCGTCCGGTGGACGCACGCGGTATTCCTGCGGTTCGGGATAGAGATCTTTCTCGGTGGGCGCGAACAGGATGTACACGCCTTCCTTCTCCAGCTTGTCGACGTCGGCCTGGAAGGTGCGCGGGTACTTGTCGAAATCCTCGTTCGGGCCAAACTGCAGGCGATTGACGAAGATCGACGCCACGATCGGATCGCCGTGCTTGCGCGCCAGGCGCATCAGCGACAGATGCCCTTCATGGAGATTGCCCATGGTCGGCACGAAAGCGGTCCGCAGTTGTCCGCGCAGGTGATCGCGCAACTCTTCGATGGAGGAAATGATTTTCATGAAACTGCCTTGAGAATGAATGGCGAAATTGGGACGGTCAAGCAACGAACATCAGGCCGGCATCGGCATTGCCCTAGGTGGGTGAATACGCAAGGCGCACATAGATCGGCGCATAGGCTTCGGCCTGCGTGATCTCGATCAGGGTTTCCTTCGCCAGCTCGAGCAGCGCGATGAAGTTCACCACGACTACCGGCACGCCGCGCGACGGATCGAACAGGTCCGCGAATTCGACGAACTTGCTCGACTGGAGCCGGCGCAGGATGCCGGTCATGTGCTCGCGCACCGACAGTTCCTCGCGGCTGATGGTGTGATGCGCGGTCAGCTTCGCCCGCTTCAGCACGTCGGCCCAGGCCGACTGCAGGTCGACCACATTGACGTCGGGCCACTGCGTCACCACGTTTTGCTCGATGTATATCTGCGCGCGCACATAATCGCGCCCGAGCTGGGGCAGGGTATCGAGCTGCTGGGCGGCGACTTTCATCTGTTCGTATTCGAGCAGGCGCCGGACCAGTTCGGCGCGCGGATCTTCGGCTTCCTGACCGGTATCCGCTTTCTTCACCGGCAGCAGCATCCGCGATTTGATTTCGATGAGCATTGCCGCCATCAGCAGGTACTCGGCGGCCAGTTCGAGGTTGTGCACCCGAATCTGTTCGACGTAATCCAGATACTGCAGGGTGACCTGCGCCATCGGGATGTCGAGAAT
>NZ_DAIUCO010000317.1:0-5432 GCF_036846085.1 Noviherbaspirillum sp.
CTGCAGGAAGTGATCGATCTTGCGCAGAGCAAATCCCGGGAGACCGGCCGCATCATCGGCATTTACCCGGAAACCAAGCACCCGAGCTACTTCAAGTCGATCAACCTGCCGCTCGAGAAGCGCCTGGTCGACACGCTGCATGCGAACGGTTACCGCGGGCGCAAGGCGCCGGTGTTCATCCAGTCGTTCGAAGTGGCCAACCTGAAGGAAATCCGCGCCATGACCGGGTTGCCGATCGTCCAGCTGCTGTCCGGTTCCGGCAAGCCCGAGGACTTCCGGTTATCCGGCGACAGCCGCACCTATGCCGACATCGCCACGCCCGCCGGGCTGCTGGAAGTCGCGACCTACGCCGATGGCATCGGCCCTTCGAAGGAAATGATCATTCCGCGTGACCGCGCCAACAACCTGGCCGCGCCGACCCCGCTGGTGCGGGATGCGCATGCCGCCAAGCTGCTGGTTCATCCCTATACCTTCCGGCCGGAAAACCCCTTCCTTCCCGCGAATCTGCGCAAGGGCGATCCGGCATCGCCATCGCAGCGCGGCGACATGGCGGCGGAAATCACCGCCTTCCTGGAAGCCGGCGTCGACGGATTCTTCACCGACGACCCGGCAATCGGCAGGTCGGCACTGGACGCCTTCCTGAAGAAATAGGCGCCGGCAGCGCTTTCCCGGACCGTTGCCATCCGCCACAGTGCCTGGCAACGGTTAAATTAATGCTTGCAGGAAACTCTGGCGGCACAGTATCGTTCTGTTGTCAGGGGGAAAATGCAATGAACTCCATACTCCGGAGTGCCGCACAGGGAAGCGGCGCCGCCATGCGGCATATCCTATCCGGCGTTGCGCTATGTGCCACGGTGATCGCGCAAGCCGAGGAAATCAAGATTTACCGTTCATACGATGCGTCGGGCAGGATACCGACCTATTCCGACCGGCCGCTCAACAGGACTTCGCAGGAATTTGCCCGCTTCGACGGCAACCGGCTCTGGCCGCGCGCCGGAACCGGGCCGGTTTCCCTGCCGCAGCTCACCGCCCGCCGCTCCGCGCTGGATCCGCTGGTGCTGCGCATCGCCGCCGCGCACGGTCTCCAGCCAGCGCTGCTCAAGGCGATCATCGAAGTCGAATCCGGATTCAACGCCCGTGCGCTGTCGCCCAAGGGGGCCGTCGGGCTGATGCAGGTCATGCCGGCCACCGCCGCGCGTTATGGCCACTTCGACCTGTATTCACCGGAACAGAATGTCGATGTCGGCGCACGTTACCTGCGCGACCTGTTAGGCATGTTCGGCGGCGATGTCCGGCTGGCGGTGGCGGCGTATAACGCCGGAGAAAACGCGGTGATCCGGCACGGGCGGAAAGTGCCGCCCTACTCGGAGACGATCAAGTACGTGCCGATGGTGCTGGAACGCTACAAGAAATTTCAGGGTCACGCGGGGTCCTGACGCCCGTCATTGCCGGCAACGCGGGCGCCATGCCCCCTCTTCTCAGGTCTTCGGCGACGGTCTTGTCTTCCTGCGAAGATGTATCGTATGCGCCAGCAGCGCCCATTCCCATTCCTCCTGGTAAAGCCCGACGCTCAGTTCCATGTATTGGTACACCGGGCCGCAGTCGCAGCATTCCGGGCAGTCCAGGTCGGGAATGTGGCGCGCCATCGCTTCGGCGAGCCGCTCCAGATCCTCAATCGTAATCTCGTGTTTATCCATATCTGCCCCTGGTCTATACGGCTGTTAGGCATTACGGATAAACATCGGTTCGCGGATCGAGCGTGATGCGACGCACTCAGGCCGCAACAAACGTTCCGTGCAGTCCAAGCGGCAATCCGTAAGGTAGCTGCATCCGGGCAACCGGACCGTCCGCGACATGCCGTGCATCGAATACCGACAGCGTCGTGCGCTCGCTCGGCCAGTGATAGGCGGTGCCCAGCATCCAGCCGGCGCCATCCCGGCCAGCCCCCGGCTTCGGCACATAGACATGCTCCTCCGCGATCCAGCCTGCGCCATAGACATACCGCTGGATTCGGCCCGAACGGACCGCTATCACCGAATCGAAGCCCTGGACTTCATCCGGCAGTGCGGCGCTGCGCTGCGCTGCATCATGAATGCCTGGTCGGTACCCATGCCGGTGTAGCGGGCATCGAAACGGGGAAACTCGACGTCGGCAAGATCCGTCGGCGCCTGGGTGGCCCGCCCGGTGCGCAGATCCAGCTCGACCTGTGTCCATCTGGTCGGTTGCGAGCCGGCATGCGCATTGGGCGAATCGAGTTGCAGCCGCTTCAGGGTCCCGAGGATGTCGGGCTGGCGCACATAGTCGATGCGCACGACGCCTTTCTGCTCCCAGGCATTCCCGAGATGAAACACACCGCCGCTCGACAATTCGAATCTGCGCACCGAAAAATCGGACTTGTCCACCAGCGCTGCGATCAGCGGCGCATCATCGCGCCAGCGAAAACGGTCAAGGAACGGACGGTCCGCCCGCTGGGGCGCGGCGGCAATCATCGGCATCAACAGGAAGACCAGGTAGCGTTCCGTGATCGCGAAATCATGAACCATGTCGGCCTGCGGCATTGCAAGCAGGGTTTGACGCTTCAATATTCCATCGGCCCCGATTTCGTAGACGATGAGCTTGCCGCTACCCGGCATGTAGCCGAAATTCCACACCGTGCCATCGGGCGCGATGCGCGGATGAGCGGAGAACGGCGCGCCGGCCGTATCGGGCGACCAGGCCTTGAATCCTTGCACATCCAGCGTGGCCGGATCGATCTTGAGGGCCGATCCTCCCTCCCACAACGCGTACAGTTCCTGCCCGCCTTTCATCGACAGCAGGTTGATGTTCGCGGCATTGAGCGGATCCGGGTTGCGGACCGGCCTGGCCTCAGGCACCACGCTGCCGAACGTCGGATACAGGAACCGTCCCGCGGCCTCTTCATCAACCAGCTTGGGTGTTTTGAGCATCACGCCACGATGACTCACCTTGCCATCTGCAAACCCGAAGCGTTGCACCATGCCGTCCCCGTCGAACCAATGATCATAGGCGGTCGGTCCCAGGCGCATGCGTGCCGGACCGTTGCGGAAGAACGTACCTTGCAGGCTTGCCGGCAGGCGCCCTTCGACACGCAGCCGCGCGGTCTCCAGTACCCCGTTGAAGGCTGTATTGAACGGACCGTCGTAGGGTTTGTAGGCGCTGCTCCAGGCGTTCCCGGGTGTCGCCGCATGAGCGGCGGGCAACAGCGAAGCCGCCATTCCGGCGCCGAAAGCCTGCATCAGGGCGCGGCGTTTGGCATTGATAAGGTCAGACATGGCGGCTTCCTTTTTGAAATAAGACGCGTATGGGGTGCCCGGAGCGACCTTGCAAGGTTTGCAGAGGCCGGCCACCGGACGGGTGGTACAGCAGTGTATGGATGATGGAAAGCCGTGTTCTTATTTCACGGAGATACTGATTTCCGCGCCGTTAGCCGGAAGCAAAAACGCGGCATCATTGAAAGCCGGCGGGCCGAATGTCGGGTTGCCCTTGCCGGAAAAACCGAGCGGCTCGCTCGGCACGCCGATGAGGTTCATGGTCAGCTTTTGATTGCCGTCCTTGTCATGGATAGCGGAAACCGCATACGTACCTTCCTGCAGTCCGGCAAAGTTGACGATGATGCGCCCTCCGGCATCGCGCCCGGATGCAGGAATGCGTTTTCCGAATCTGGCTTCCTTCAAAAAACCGGACGGCGAATCGAATACGCCGACCAGTACCTGGCCGCTGTCGTCCTTGATATTTTCGACGGTCACCGTCAGATCGGCGGCAAGTGCACTGCATGCGCCGGCCAATGCAAAGACCGTCGCGGCGAACCGGACTCCGGGCAACCCGGATGCTGGATTTGGCATGATTTCCTCCCTTGTTGATAACGTGGAACGAAGTCTACGCAGTGCGTCGATGCGGGAAAAATGGAATGCGACGGGAAGCAGGATTGCAGGTGCGAACTGCGCTTTGCGGGCACCAACGGCGCACACGACCCGCATCGACACCTGCAGGCGGCCAAGCGATGATCGATTTGATGGTGAATCGGGTAAAAAGCGGGTGCGGCGCGGCCGACGCCACAAAATGCAGCGGCCTGCCGGCAATCCGATGATCGCCGGCAGGCCGCATTTTCAGCGAGTCGTCACTCCTTGACTTAAGGAGCGCGCTCTCCTGACGTCATGCACAACTACTTCGCCGGCTCCGGCGGCGGCACGGCGAACAGGGATTCGTCGTTCTTTTCCGTCCCGTACGACGACCCGGCTCCCTCGTTGAACAGTTGCTCCATGACCTTCGGATCCGTAGGCAATGTCGCGCTCCCCTTATCGAGCAGGCCGGCGACCATCATCGGGAAGGACACCACCAGCGCCACCATGAACATCTGCAGGACCACCCAGGGCACGGCGCCCCAGTAGATGTCCGAGCTCTTGACTTCCTTCGGCGCCACGCCGCGCAGGTAAAACAGCGCGAATCCGAAAGGCGGATGCATGAAAGAGGTCTGCATGTTCACGCAGAGGGTAACGCCGAACCAGACCAGTGCCGCGACGGCTGCGGCTTCCGGCGTTCCCATGTAGGGCAGCATGACCGGGGTAAGGATTTTCTCGGCGACCGGCGCAAGGATAGGTACGACGATGAACGCGATTTCAAAGAAGTCGAGGAAGAACGCAAGGAAGAATACGAACAGGTTCACGACGATCATGAAGCCGATCCACCCGCCGGGCAGGCCGGTGAACAGATGCTCGACCCAGATGCCGCCATCCACCCCCAGGAACACCACGGTGAAGCAGGATGAACCAATGAGGATGTACACCACCATCGAGGTAAGCCGCATGGTCGACTGATAGCCCTGCACGATCAGATTGCGCAAGTCCCTGATATGGCTTGCACGTGCGGCAAGCCACACCAGCGCGATGTACACCGCGGCCAGCGACGCCTGCAGGAACGGTTTTGCCTTGTCGTCGATACCGACATGGGTGCTGTAGAAGAAGATTCCCAGTAGTACGGCGGCGCCCAGGCCAAGCATGCCCACGCGGAAGAACAGCCGGTCGCGCCTGGTGAATTCCTTGTTGCGGATGACTGCCAGTACCACCGCGCCGAGCGCGCCCATCGCGCCGCTTTCGGTCGGTGTCGCGATACCCAGCATCATGGTCCCCAGCACCATGAAGATCAGCACCGCGGACGGCACGATACCCTGCAGGCATTTGCGTACCAGCGGCCAGCCGTCGAGCGTGCGCGCTTCCTTCGGGATGCCGGGCATCCATTCCGGCTTCAGGCGCGACAGGATGAAGGTATAGAGAACGAACAGGCCGATCTGCACCAGCGACGGTCCCCATGCGCCCAGGTACATGCTGCCGACATCGGCGCTGGAGGTCGAGGTCTTCAGCTGGTCGGCGAGGACCACCAGCACCAGCGACGGCGGAACGAGCTGGGTGATCGTGCCC
>NZ_DAIUCO010000318.1:0-5395 GCF_036846085.1 Noviherbaspirillum sp.
AAGCGAAATAAACTCGCCTGCGGCTCAGACAAATTTCGCTTCTTTATCCGCTTTGACACCCTCTTTTCCGGCAGCGCCCAAGCGGAATTCAACGGCCACAGCCTCTATGCGCGAGCATAGCTTGTCCCAATACTTACTGCTTGTAACAAGACCCACAATAAACAATTTTGGAGCAAGCTTAACCGACCAATCCAACCCATCGTCAATTCACTCATACGCCCCCAACCGCTTGCGCTCGTCCTCGTTGAATTGCGCTTGGCGTAGTTGATCCAGATACGCTTCCCGTTCTGTTTCCGGCAGGCGCGGATTGCTGGCGATGAACTGGTTGCGCTGCGCGAGGTAGGCGGCGATGCGGGCCTTCCAGGCGGATTCCTCCTGGTCGACTTCGGCCATGCGTGCCGCCGCCTCGGGCGTCAGCGCGGCGGCGCGCATCCGGTAGATGTCGTCCTCGGTGGCCCCTTCGGCGCGCATCTTGTTCGCCGATTCCTCCAGTCGCGCGATTTTGAATGGCTCTTCCCGCGCCTCTCGCAGGGCGGGCGGCAATGCGGCGTCGAGCGCGGCCAGTTTTTGCTGTTTCTGCTCCGGCGTCAGTGAGGTGTCCAGGCCGATCTCCAGGCGTGCCAGCGCATCGTTGTCGTAGGCATCTTCGAGGCCAAACATGGCCTGGCTTTCCTTGTCGCTGAAGAAGCGGGCGCGGGTTTGCAGCAGCGCCGCCTGGCGGCCGCGGATGGCTTGCAGCGTTCCGCCGGCCAGCTGGCTGTTCTTTTCCACTTCCACCAGTGCAGTTTTGTAATCGAGATAGCGTGCCAGCAGTTCTTTCGCCTGCCCGGCCGCGCGGGCTTTCAGCCGTCGGTCCAGTTCGAGTTCGATTTCCTTGCGTATCGCGTCCAGCGGCTTTTCGCCGACCGCGGCAAGGTAATAGTCAAACAATCGCACCAGTTCCGCGCTCACCACGAGATCCTCGCCGTCCACCTCGATCCGGCCGTCTGGCCGCGTGCCCTCGAAGGAACGGACGAAGGGAAACAGGTTTTGCTCGGTCGATGCGACGGGCGCTGCGGGTGGTTCGCCGGCGGGTGACAGCAGATAAACGAAAACGGCGGCGGCCGTAGCCGCCGCCCCAAGCCACACGGATGTGGATTTTTTTATCATTTGGATGGATTACAGGCCAAGGTTTCTCAGGCGGTTTGCCTGCTGGCGGTACAGCGTGACCGGATTGGTTTCGAAGATGTTCGTCAGGCCGATGGTCTGGTTGACTTCATCCAGGTGGTTCATCGAATAATCGTCGCGGATCACCCGGCCGAGACGGCTGGAGCAGCTGCTGACCAGGCCGTCGTTCTTGGCAAAGCCGAATGCCAGTCCGGTCAGTGCCAACGCCGGATCGACGATGTCGAGCGCATTGGTATAGGGTTTCGCGCCGCTCCACGAAAAGTAGTGCACGCCGCGCGCCTGGTAGGCACCTTCACCGCAGGAGGTGGTCGGCACGCCGTAGGGATGCTTCTGGTTGAAGCGCAGCGAACCGGCGGTGCTGAGCGATACGTTGGCCGCGTTGGCATTCTGCGGCAGGCCGGACCCGCCCGACAGGAAGCTGATGAACTGCGACAGGCCATTGGTGATCGAGGCCAGCACCGCGTTCGACAGCGAGCCGTCCGGCGCGACGCCGATCAGGATGTCGGCCACTTTCGATCCCTTGTTGACGCCGCCGACGCTGGTCACCGACGCGACGAGGTCGGGCCGCACCGATGCGACGTAACGGGCGGTGGGGCCGCCGTGGCTATGGCCGATCAGGTTGACCTTGCCGGCGCCGGTTGCAGCAATGATCTGCTTGACCTGGCTGAGCAATTGCTCGCCGCGTACTTCGGTGCTGTTGGTGGCGGACACCTGGGCCACATACACGCGCGCGCCATCGCTGCGCAGTGCGGCGGGAATGCCGTACCAGTACTCGACCAGGCCGATACGGTCGAAGCCGAACAGGCCGTGCACCAGCACGATGGGGTATTTGGTCTGGGTATAACCGGCAGCCCAGGACGGGGCCGGCAGTGCGACGATCGTCACCAAAGCGGCGACGATCCACTTCATGAAGCGGTTTTGCATGTTGTCTCCTGTGAATTATTTTTTTTACAGTGTGCTTCTTGCGGTAAGGCGGGAACGATGATGGAAGGCTGGCGGACTCCTTTTAAGTCGAATTGTGAGAAGGGATGTGATGCGCAGTGCAACTTGTCCGCAGTGCGCTACGCACTATTGCAGGCAAGGAAAACATGCAATAACACAAAACTAACGTTGTTCGGTTTGGCATAATAGAACTGGAATTCTAAATTGGCAATGTGCACTGCAACAACGTTAGAATTTGTCCAATTTATTGCTTGATGGGAACAAATTGCGGTGTTTTTGCCGACGTTCCTGGTAGAACCACGTTGAATCAGTTCATTGGAATTGATATTCGATGACGATGGTGAGGGCGCATGCGACGCACCCGTCGATTGATGAACCCGGCAGCCGAAGACTCGATACTGTCGGTTACGTTGCCTTCGGTTTGAAACCCCGCAGGAATTCAAGGAAGATGCGGCATGACAGATCGGCATCGTCGGCAGTCATCGTCTCCAGCGGATTGTGGCTGATGCCGCCATTGCCGCATCGGGTGAAGAGCATGCAGATATCGGTGATGCGCGCCATCATCATCGCGTCGTGTCCGGCACCCGAGGGAAGGTGAAACGACGGCACGCCGTGCCGTGCTGCGGCATCTTCCAGTTGCGCCATCAGCCATGGCGCACAGGGCGCGGCCTGTGCCGACACGATCGGCGTCAGCAGGAAATCGACCTGGCGGCGCGCGCAGATCTCAGCGATCTCCTTCAGCACATCCGCCACCGCCGCATCGCGTACCGCATCGTCGGCGGCGCGGATGTCGAGTGACAGGCGGCATGCGCCGGGTACAACGTTCACCGAGCCGTTCGGCACCTGCAACTGGCCGACGGTACCGACCAACGCCGGTTCACGGCTGCAGCGACGTTCGACATGCAACACAATTTCCGCCGCTGCCGCCGCCGCATCCCTGCGCATTGCCATCGGCGTGGTACCCGCATGGCCGGCCGTTCCGGTCAGGTCCAGCAGATAGCGGCTGCTGCCGGCGATCGACGTGACCACGCCAACCGGCAGACCGCGTTCAAGAAGCACCGGCCCTTGTTCAATATGCACTTCGATAAAGCCGAGCAGACGGGATGGGTCCCGGGCGATCGCAGGAATGGCGTCGACCTGGTGGCCGGCTGCCTGGAGCGCGGCGCGCATGGTGATGCCATCCGCATCGCTCCTGTCCAGCAAGGCCATGTCAAACACGCCGGCGACGGCGCTGCTGCCGAGGAAAGTGCTCTGGAATCGCACGCCTTCTTCTTCGGCGAAACCGATTACTTCCAGATGGAACGGCAGCTTTTCGCCGCGCTCATGCAGATGCCGAACCGCCGCGATCGGGAGCAGGATGCCTTCGCGGCCATCGTATCTGCCGCCGTTGCGCACCGTGTCGAAATGAGAACCGGTGATCAATGTCTTCGCATCCGGATCGTCCGACAGATAGCGACCGACCACATTGCCGACCGCATCGATGCCAACCTGCATGCCGGCATCGCGCATCCATTGCGCCAATTGCGCGGCCACGCGGCGATGGGCCTCCGTCATGTAGGCGCAGGTAAGGGCGCCTTCGTCGTCGCTCCATTGCGCCAGCAAGTCGGCACGCGCCAGGATGTCGATGCCGAAATCCGGCCTGATGCCGAGCAGGTCATTCAGGCGCAGCTCCGCGATGCGGCCAATCTGCCGCAGACTTTCCGCGATCTCGTCGGTGCGCCGGTTTTTCAGCCTGCGGCCGAAGGTGTCGATGATGGCGCCGCGGCCCAGTCCGTTTCCATCCGGGCCTTTCACAGCGAGGATGAACGGAAAGCCGAATTTCCGGTTGTATTCCGCATTGAGCGTCTGCAATTGCGCAAACTCCTGTTCGCTGCAATTGCCCAGTCCGGCACGCGCCTGTTCATCGGTGGATTCTTTCGTCAGCTGGCCGGCCACGGCCGCCTTGCCGGCAAGTTCGGGATGGGCGCGGATCAGGCCGAGCTGTTCGTCTTCGCTGGCTGCGGTGACTACCTGCTGCAAGGCCAGCTTGATCGCGGCGGGCGACGCAAAGGGACGCGCTCCCGCGGCGCGTGCGGCGATCCATGGCGAATGTTCGTAGATGCCGTGCAGCGCCTGGATGAACGCATCGCTATCGCAACGATTCAGGAAGTCGAGTGAGATGGTCATGCGGTGTCCCGTGGCGAAAACGGATGGATGGTCCGCCAGTGGCTGGCGATGTCGATGCGGCGCGTGATCCATACCTTGTCGCGCGATTGCACGTAATCCAGGAAGCGCGCCAGCGCGGCGGCACGCGCGGGCCGTCCGGCGATGCGGCAATGCAATCCGATGGACAGCATCTTCGGCCGGTCGAGACCGGACGGATCGCCTTCGCGGTACAGCACGTCGAACGCATCCTTCAGGTAATCGAAAAACTGGGTCCCGGAGTTGAAGCCCTGCATGGCGGCGAAGCGCATGTCGTTGGTATCGAGCGTATACGGCACCACGAGGTGCGGCGCGGTACGCATCGTACCGTCCGGAGCGCGTGCCTCCACCTGCTGCCAGAACGGCAGGTCATCGCCGTAATGATCTGCATCGTAGACAAAGCCGCCGTGTTCCACGACCAGCCGGCGGGTATTGGGCGAATCGCGGCCGGTGTACCAGCCGGTGGGCGCACTGCCGGTGAGATCGCGGATGATCCGTACCGCTTCCGTCATGTGGGCGCGCTCGGTGGCTTCGTCGACATTCTGGTAACTGATCCAGCGCAATCCGTGGCAGGCGATTTCATGGCCCAGTTCGATGAATGCGGCGGTCGCTTCCGGATGGCGTTTCAGAGCCATCGCCACGCCGAAGATGGTCAGCGGCAGGCGGCGTTCCTCGAACATCCGCAGCAGCCGCCACAGTCCCGCGCGCGATCCGTATTCATACAACGATTCCATGCTCATATGGCGCATCGGAAATGCCTGTGCGCCGATGATTTCCGACAGAAACGTTTCCGATGCCGGATCGCCGTGGAGCACGTTGTTCTCGCCGCCTTCCTCGTAGTTGAGGACGAACTGCAGGGCAATCCTTGCACCCTGCGGCCATTGTGCGTGGGGCACGTCGCGGCCGTAGCCGATCATGTCGCGCGGGTAGTTTTGGTAGGGGTCGGTCATGATGGGGACGGGTGGTTGGGTTGGATGATAGCGGGTTGGGAATAGGTTGATATATGGGAGCGCGAATATCTGGTCTTGTGGTTGATGTATATGCATGACCCCGGTTTCTCACCTCTCGTCATTCCCGCGTAGGGTTTCGCAGGCGGACAGCATGC
>NZ_DAIUCO010000319.1:0-5369 GCF_036846085.1 Noviherbaspirillum sp.
CCTCGGTCCTGTTTGCCTGCCAGATCGCCGCCAGCGCAATGCCTGCGCCGAGCAGCACCGCGCCGGTCGTTTTCGGATGCATGAGGGCATTGGTGTAAAGACTGCTCTCCAGCACCGGCTCCGCCATGTCATCCCGCTCGATGCCGTCCTGGCTGGCCGAGTACAGGTTGTCCTGGTCGCGCGGATGCGGCGGGCGATTCGTCCGCTGCAGGGCGGGCATGACACGCTGCATGACGCTGTCGAGCAGGCCGGGCATGGCATATTCGGCGACGGCCAGCAGCTTCGCGGCGGCGCCGACTTCGATATCGCGTTTCGGATGCGCCGCGGCATAGAGGATGGCGTCGGCCACGATGTCCGGCGCATAGACCGGAGGCGGCAGCCGCGGCTCGACGTCCATCAGGTTTTTTGCATGGGATATGAACATCGAATCCACTGACGCCGGTTTGATCAGGGTGATCGACACCGGCGCGCCTTCTTCCTCCAGCTCCATGCGCAACGAATCGGTATACCCTTCGACCGCATGCTTGGAGGCGGCATAGATGCCCTGCAGCGAGGTGGCGCGGTCGGAGAAGCCGCTGCCGATGTTGATCAGCGCGCCGCCATGCCGCTTCAAGTGCCGCACGGCAAACAGCGAGCCGTGGACCACGCCCCAGTAGTTGGTGTCGAACAGCCGCTGCTTGTCCTCAAGGCTGGATTCCTCGTTGGTGCCGAACATCCCGACCCCGGCGTTGTTGACCCAGGTATCGAAGCGGCCGAAGCGCTGTAGCGCGGTGTCGGCGATGCGGCGCACGTCGTCTTCGATCCCGACATCCGCCGTCACCCAGGTGACGTCCGCCCCCTTGCCGGCCAGTTCCCGCGCCAGCAGTTTCAATACTTCTTCATTGCGTGCCGCCAGCACCAGCCGTGCGCCCCGGGCTGCCGCCTTGCGGGCGGTGACGAGGCCGATGCCGCTGGTGGCGCCGGTCAGCACGATGACCTGATCGGAAATGCGTTTCAAGCGTGGTTTCATGAAGTTCCCTTGGAAAAAATCGCTGGCGCGATCGGTGCGCCTTATCCAATCGACCAGCAATCTTGCATAGGGTTCACATACCGGGCCGGGGAGGCCGGCGACGATTTTCCGAAAGGGAAATGTTGCTAGGCGGCGATCGGTTCGCCGCCGTCGCCATCCTGTCCGATGGCGCGGTACTGGCTCGGCGAGGTGTGCTCGAATTTTTTCCAGATGCGCCGCAATTGGCGGGTGGAATTGAATCCCGACTGCTCGGCCACCCGCTCGATATCCAGCCGCGACTGCGCCAGCAGTTCCCGCGCGAGGCTGATGCGGATGCGCTGCAGATAATCGACGATGCCGGTACCGGCATGTTCGCGGAAGAGCCGGTTCAGATGGCGCTCGCTGGTGCAGGCGATCTGCGCCAGCGCGGCGACGGTCCAGTCACGGGCGGGGTTCTCGATGATGGCGTCCTGCACCCGGTGCACCGCGGGATGCATATGGTTGCGGAATGCCAGCCACGGCGACAGCTGCGGATCGTTGCCGGCCCGCCGCAGGTAAATGACCATCTTGTGGGCAACGATGGCGCTGATGCGGTGGCCCGCCACACGCGCCACCATGTGCAGCGCGAGATCGATGCCGGCCGTCACGCCGGCGCTGGTGCAGGCCATGCCGTCTTCGACGAAGATGCGGTTTTCCACCACGTGCGCACGCGGTGCGACACGGCGCAACGCATCGTAGTGATTGTGGTGCGTGGTGCATTGCCGGCCGTCGAGCAGCCCGGCGTAACCTGCCAGCAGCGCGCCGGTGCAGATGCACAGCAGCCGGTGCCGCGCTGTGACGTGCTTGTGCAGCCATTCAACCGTACGTTGCGCCGCCGGCGGGCTGAAGTCCTCGTCCAGTCCGGTGCAGCCGACCAGCACCACGATTGCCTCCGCCGGCAGGCTCGCCGGCAAGGGCTTGAAGCCGGTGAGGTCAAGCCCGATGGAGGTGTCGATGCGGGTTGCCGCGCTGATGTAATGCAGGGTGAACAGGGGCGGATTCCCTTCCGCCTCGGCGGTCCGGTTGGCGTAGCGGAACACCTCCGCCGGACCGATCAGGTCGAGCGCCAGCGTACGCTCACGCAACAGAAAATACACCGGCAGCGGCGCGTCGCGGCCGTTCATCGACAGAGTGTTCACAGTAGCCATCCGAGTTCCATTCATATTCCATCTGCCTTGCGGTTGCCAGCGCAAGCGGCCGTCCGGCGAGCCGTTCCACCAAGTGGAGGCTCATGTCGATGCCTGCGGAAATACCGGCGGAGGTAACGACTTTACCGCAGTCGATCCAGGGCGTGTCGGACCGCACCTGCACGTGCGCGAACCGCTGCCGCAGCGCGTCCTGATCCTCCCAGTGGGTCGTCACCGGCAAACCGTCCAGCAGCCCCGCCTCGCCGAGCAGGAAGGCCCCGGTGCAGACCGAGGCGGTGATCTCACAGCGCGCCGCCTGGGCCCGGATCCAGCCGATCAGGACCGGGTCCGTCATCGCCATGCCGACATCGCCGCCGGGCACGATCAGCAGATCGAGATCGGCTGCCGGCGGCAGCACGCAATCGGGCAATACCTTCATGCCGCCGCGTGCGCGGACCGGCTTCATCTCGGCCGACACCAGGAAGCACCGGAACAGCGCCGGATCGCCGCCCCGCCGCCCATGCACCCGCGCCGCGGTGGAAAACACTTCATACGGCCCGGAAAAGTCGAGTATCTCGACATCGTCGAACATCAATATGCCAATGGCCAGCATCGCCTGCTCCTCAGGTAACCGTTGTGCGCGACAGGTGCGCATCGTCAGGCACATTGTAGGAAGAGGTCAGGGGCGGCGAAATACGGAGGCGGGACAGGATGCGGACAAAAGCGGACAAAAGCGGCGGCGGCCGGATCGGCAGGGGGAAAGGGAAATGGAACCAATGTCCGAATGTCGCTACCCATGTCAGACATTGCCCATCGACAGCGGCAACAACCAGAACGGGGAGTCATCATGCCTGGTGCAGTCCAACGCAACAATCCGCATCCTCTACGGTTTCCGCAGCCGGACTCGCGGTCCGCCGGCGCGGCCGCATCGAACCCGCAGTCGAGGACATCCAATTCTTCCTCCGCGCCGAACCGGCACAGGGGCCTGCTGTCCCGCAGTTTCAACCCCGCCAGGCTGGCCACGAGATTCAGGAAGCTGGTCAACGCCGGCGTGTCTGAGGTCAGGGATCAATTGCGCGGTCAGACCGACCGGATTGCCCGGCAACTCGTAGACATGACGGCGGACTGCTCGCCGGGGGCGGATGCACCCGGAGCGAAGCAGCTGGCGTCAAGCATGCGGAAACACATGACCAGGGAAGAGCGCCGCAGCTTGAAGAGAAACCTGGACCGGCTGACCGGTCCGAAGGACCAGCACACTGCAACGGTGCTTACCGGGCTTCGCGATGCCATCCGGCGCGGCGGGCAGCCGGGCGAGTTCTCGATAGCGGCAAGCTTAAGCGCCCTGGAAAACGTCGCCATCAAGCAGAAGGTCGATGGCGCCATAGGCGCCGAGCTCACAAAGCTGAATGGTCATGATGGCGACCTCGCACTGTATTTTCTGGCTGAAGAAAAACTTGCCGCCAGCAACGCGCTCCCCAATACTGCGCACCAGGAACTCGCCTGCCGCGCCTTATTGGAGATCCTGACCTTGCCTGACCAGGGGCCCGCACCATCCGGTGTATCGACGAACCGCTTCGAGGAAAGAGTGAACCGATTGAGAGAATTCAATCCGGCGCAATTTGTTCAGGACTGGAAAGCGGCCCGGGATAGTGTAGAAACCCATCTCGGCCTCTTGGAAGAAAGGGTACTCGCGACGAGTCATGCTTCGATGGCGGACCGATTTCAGGAGATCCTGAACATGAATGACAAACCGCAACGCCAGCTCGACGATTTCACGGGAATGGCCAATCTTCTTGAGCACGTGCACACAAACGTATCTCAAATGGCCAGGGGAGCAAGACGGATCAATGTTGACTTCGCTTTGTTTGACAATCTTCGCCCCGGGATGCCTTCCGAGGCGCCGTCCAGGCCTGGTGCACGAACCAGCGCTGCGATGAACACGCCTCGCCAGCCGGGAAATCGCTCCCCGCGAGTTTCCCTTCCACATGGGGAGGGCAGCGCCGCCCGCGGCGCATCGCCCGACAGCGCGACTCCGGCATTGGAACACGGCGGTTCCGGCAATCCTATCGACCAGAGCGCCGTCTTCGCTGCGTATGGCCACCTGTTCAACAAGGAAATTCAACCCCGCTAAGGCAGGCGCGAAGAATCGGTATGCAAGCAACAAATCGGGAGCGGAAAACGATGCGGGCTCATCCAGCGCCTGACCGGCAAACCGAACTGAAACAGCAGCAGCTGCTCGCCAGGGTGGAAACCTTGTTCCGGGAATCCGCGCTGCGCCTGGGAAAGCTGTACGGCAAGACCGATGTTCGGCCGGCTCCTGGCGTCGGCGGGCAGACATCCGGAGCCGCGCTGCGGGCGCAGAATCAATCTGTCGCCGTGGAGCGGCACATGTTCGAGGAACTGGTCATGGCCGCCTATTACAACCGGAACAATCCCGACTGGGACCCGGCGCGCGCGGAGACATACTGGACCGAACTTGCGGTTGACGATCCATTGCGGTTATTGCTTGGCCAGAACAGTACCCAACCGCCTTCCGAATAACCCAAACCGTGCGGTCATGCCCCCTATCAGCGCGCGCTTTCCACCCAATTGCGGCTATGCCGCTTCGCCTGCAGCAGCGCGTTGCCAGGATGGGCATGCGGCAATGCCGAAAAATCCTCTCGGAAGCGTTCGACCATCAACTTCGCCTGCTGGAGAACGACCTCTGACAGCGTCCGTGGGATTCGGCCTTAGCCACCATAGTCTGCGGGCACAATTTCACAGTAGTGTCGATGAACGGGCCGGTGAAACCATGGAGGTGGGTCGATCGGCGGATTTCGCGGAAGCGCTCGCTTCGAGTCTTTACGATGGCCGAGAGTAATACTGGATCGAAAGGCTTGTTAGGCAACGTATCGTCTGACATCTCGACCTCTTCGCTGATCAGGCCGACACCGCCGTCTACCATTACTGTCATACGACTTTTTGCTCAAAAAATTTACCGTATAAGAGTTCACCAAGAACTTTACTTTCCTGTAACGAATATTTGTACATTTGGTAACAGTGAAATTCTGGGAGGCCCAGTTGTGTATCGATAGTTTTGTTTGATTGAATAATTTTATGACTAAAAAGTTGTTAAAACTTTAACTTAATACTAAAATTTACTTTATTGCATTAGTAATCCGGTAATCCCCCCGGAATTGAGGGGGTTCAGAAGTAGAGTCACGCGGCCATGGCCA
>NZ_DAIUCO010000320.1:0-5361 GCF_036846085.1 Noviherbaspirillum sp.
CCCATCATGCGGTCGTCCGTCGCATTGGCGAACTCGGCCGCGTCAAGCACGCCGCGATCGAGTGCCGGCACGATATCGCCGGGCGCCATCTGGGTCGGCGACATCCCCATTTCTTCGAACAGCTCCACGGCCAATCCGGATGTCCTGAACTTCAACCCCTTGAGGTCGGCAACGGTATTGACGGGATTTCTGAACCAGCCGAGCGGCTCCACGGGAACGGGGCCATGAAGGATGCTGACGACATCCATGCGGGCTGCTGCAAGCAATTCTTCGTAGAGCGCAGCGCCTCCGCCGTATTCAATCCATCCCAGCATTTGGTTGGCTTCCATGGCGAAGCTGGGGCCCGCTCCGTACAAACCAAATGCAGCGTTTTTCCCGAACCAGAAACCCGGTACGCCATGTCCGGCATCAATGACACGCGTACTTACGCCGTCGATCACCTGCAGCGCCGGAATGACCGCACCGGAAGCAAGGACTTCGAATTTCAACCGTCCGCCCGACAATTTGTCCGTATGCCGGGCGAAGTCGGCGCAAAACTCATGGAATATTGATTTCTGGGGCCATGTGCTTTGCAGCTTAAGCTTTATGGGCGTCTGCGCCTTTGCAACCATGGGTGCGCCCACGATGCCGGCACTTGCGGCCAATCCCATTTTCACTGCAGTCCGACGGCCCTGATTCACGACTTTCATAACGACTCTCCTTGGAGGTGGTAACTGCTTGAGTCTTTGAAACAAAAGTGAAACGCTGGTTAGGCAAACTTCTCGTCTTGGAAAACAGTGATAAGCGTGTAGCGGCAGGTCAGATGAGCGGTGTCTTAACCACGCTCGTTCGACCACATCCAGCCACATTGCAAAGCCCAAACAGGATCCAAAGGGCTTTGATTTTTATTCGCATCCAGAGTAGCATGAGTTTCGTATTAGGAAACTCTATAACAAATTTGCGAGAATGACTATGAAAAAAATCGGAATCTTTGTTTACGAGGGCGTAGAGCCGATTGAGATGGCCATCTTCGGCACGTTTTCGATGGCAAAACGTGTCGTCGCGGACCTCGACATGTTTTTAGTCAGCCAGGACGGCGGCGATGTCATCCTCGCCAACGGCCTCGTGGTCAAGGCTCACCATAGCTTTTCAAGCTGCCCGCCTATCGACGCGCTCATCATCTGCGGCGGACCGGGATGGCCAAAGCAGGTGAATAACCCGGAAGCATTGCAATTCATCGAGGCACACCGTGAAACGCTCACCGCGTCCGTCTGTACCGGGGCAATGATCTTTGCCGCCACCGGCCTGCTGGATGGAAAGGTGGCGACAACCAAGGCCAGCTACGCCGACGGGGAGGTGGATCCCTTCGAGGTTTTCCGGGGGCGTTTTCCGAAGGTTGAGCTGAGCCGTGCCGGGATTGTCGATTTGGGAAAACAGGTGACGGGAGGAGGCGTCAGCCTCTGCATCGACACGGCGCTGCATGTGCTGGCAAAACTGTACGATGAAGAAACGGCCGACAAGGTGGCCAGGGTAATCTGCTATGACGTGGCAAGAGCGGCGAATATGCGGGAGCGAGGGATTCAGGTGGCGGCGGCCTGAAGGCCCATGCGGGCGCCCGTCAACCGGCTTGCCCGCTGGGTCATGGATCGACTCATGGTCGACTCATGCGCCTTCGAGGTAGCGCCCCTTGTCTGCCACCTCGGCCCATTCCTCTGCATCGGCAGGGACGGCGCCTTTGACGGTAATTTTCGGCCACTGGCCTGCCAGGCGCCTGTTCAGTTCCGCATAACCGGCTAGCGCCGGCGGCAAGCCGGCCCGGGAAACGATGGCGGCCACCGGGCAAACCATCTCGCAGAGCGCGCAATTGGCGCAATCGGAAGGATTGATGACGACGGCATTGGGGCCTTCATGGAATGCGTGGGTAGGGCACACTTCCACGCAATCCATGAACTTGCACTTGATGCATGCGTCAGTGACGACATAAGGCATTCAGTCCTCCGTGCCGGGTGCTAACGCGCTTTAGAAGCCTGCATCAACGTCGAAGAAAACGTTGGGCTTGCGGTAGATCGCCAGGATAATGCAACCTTCATCCGACCTGGTTTCGTGGAGAGAGCCGGGTTTGCGCCAGGTGAACTGGCCGGCACGGGCAATGCCGTCATGATCGTAGAAAGATCCCTGCAAGACGAAGGATTGCTCGATTTCAGGGTGACGGTGAAAGGGAAGAACAGTCCCTGGTTCCCACTTGAGCAGGCAGGTCAGTTCGCCGTTGGCTGCATCTTCGTACAAGGGTTTGATCTGGATGCCCTTGAATTTGGTTGGCTTCCACTCGAGCTGCTCGGGATCGACATAGGTGGATCCGTTGACTGTGGGCTCCAGCTTCCCGGAAAGCCTTTTTTCCATGGTGGTGCTCATAAATTTCTCCTGATTTCTGGACGTATTTGCGGCAGGATTGTCTGCAGGCCGAAACCAGATTGCAGAGCCGGATTTCACGCTGCGCTTCTGGAATGCAGCCTAGAATAGCACAGGTATCTTAATATGCAACTAATCCATAAAAAGTTTCATTAAGGTTGACGTGGATCACATTAATTAAGAGAAATGAAACTTTTCCCGGGATTTGAATGACAGGGGCAAACGTTCCGCCTCAAGCGGGGTGAGAAAATACGACGGCAAGTTTCTTTGTCTGGTTGACGGTACGAGGACATCTCGGATTTCGCTTCTCAAGGGGCAATGGGGACGTACCGAACATAAATAATGCGGAGAATATGACGGACACAAAATTATCTGAATCACCGGCCCAGCTATCTGAAGTCGAGCAACGATTAGGTCGTCGCATTCATGAACTGCGGAGTGCACGCGATTTCACGCTGGATGCGTTGGCAAAGGCAACCGGCTTCACAAAAGGGTATTTATCGAAGATCGAGAATTCCAAGGTGATTCCGCCGATCGGAACGCTAGTCAAACTGGCGGAGGTGCTGAAGATCGAACTCGGAGATTTGCTGGGCTCCGAATCGTCGGTGGAACGCAATGACGGTATTTGCATCGTGCGTTCCTGGGAACGGGAGCCGGTGCTTCGTGGCGGAAGTTCCTTCGGCTACGACTATGTCTCGCTCGCGCAGAAAAAGCGGCATAAGCACATGGATCCCTTCATCATGGTCTTTCCGTCGAACATAGATAAGGATGTTCGTTTCGAGCACGACGGGGAGGAATTTCTCTTTGTTCTGGACGGTGAAATCGAGTTCGGCTTCGTCGTGGAAGGCAAGGAACGGCTTTGGGTACTTTCACCCGGCGACAGTGTCTACTTCGATTCACGGATTCCGCATCGAGGCAGATCATTGAAAGGCGAGTCGCGTGCCCTGGTGGTGATTTACCGCACCCCTGAAATTAGTCGACAGCAGTCGTAGTGCAGGACGCCGGTATGCCGACATCCGGCATAGGCTGCGGCTCATCAAGAATGATTCGCTTCCAGGCAATTCGATTCCGGGAGACGATCCGCATCCAAGTTGATGGTAGGCAAAATTTTGCGTAGTATCGGTCGCACCGCAACCACTTCACTGATTTCCCGATGCTTCGAAATTCCTTATTCTCCAAACGATCATTTCTGTGCGCCGTTACCACCACTGCATCGGTAGTCCTGGGCGGGTGCGCATTCGTGCTCGACCTTCAAGGCACTCCGCGCAAGGAGACCGTGTACGCGGTAACCGCGACCAATAAACTGATCAGTTTCAACGCCGGCCAGCCGGGAAAAATTCTGTCGCAGAAAACGTTGAGCGGATTGCAGGAGAAAGAGACCCTGCTCGGCATCGATTACCGCATTGCGAAGGGCTGGCTCTATGCAGTCGGTACCAGCGGACGTCTGTATCGGGTGGATACCGGCAGCGGCGCCGTGCAGATGATCGGAAGCGGCGCAATCGCGATTGCCCCGTCCGGTACCGAGTTCGGGGTCGATTTTAATCCGACGGTCGACCGCATCCGCTTCGTCAGCAACACCGGCCAGAATATGCGCCTGCATCCGGATACGGCAGCGATTGTAGACGGCGATCCCAACACAACCGGGTTGCAGGCGGACGGCAAGCTTGCCTACGCCAGTGGGGATGTTCACGCCGGCCAGACTCCCGCCGTCGTCGCCGCTGCTTATACGTACAACAAGGACGACGATAACGTTACAACGAATTTTGTCATTGATGCCGTGCACGGCACGTTGGCGACACAAGGAACCCGCGAAGGGAAAACGCCCGCCGTATCGCCGAATACCGGCCGGCTTTTCACGGTAGGCGCTCTGGCGATCGGCAAGTTTGAGCGGGTCTCGTTCGATATTGCCGATCTGTCCGGCGCGGCCTTCATCGCCGCGGGCAAGGCGGGTGAAACAGCTTCATCCTGGTATGAGGTCGACCTCGGCAGCGGCAAGGCAAAACGCCTTGGAACGATTGGCATTCCCGAGCCGGTAGTTGGTATTGCAGTTGCACCGTGACGTGACAGGAAGAATCGACAGGTAAGTCACAGGCTACGACCGTCATCTGACGGTCGTGGTCTTGATCGCGAGCCTGGATAGGCTGGAAGTGCTCAGGATCGAGGGATGTCCGACTTCGTGTGGCAAGTTCCGTCTTCGCATCCTTGCACCTGGGGCGTTTGGATCGGATTCTTGTCACTCGTCGACCGCGCCGGCGCCTGCTCCATGAGCAACGCCCCGATCTCCGCACCGACCAGCAAGTCATCCACCTGTCCGAGGTGCTGGTGCCTGACCTTCCCGGCCTTATCGAACAACACCAGGCTGGGTGTTCCGCGCAACTGCAGCATTCTCATCGTCCGCGGTATGGATCCTTCCTCCGCCGGGCGATCGATCCCGATCGGCATGCGCATTCGATATTCACTTGCAAATGCGCGCAATGCTGCCGGCGTCATCACATCGTGATGCTCGAATACCGTATGAAGGCCGAGCACTGCCACGTCCTTGCCCGGGAACGCGCGTGCGATGCGTTCCGCCTGCGGAATGCCATACTGCACGCAGCCCGGACACAGCATCTGGAAGGCGTGCAGCACCACCACCCGGCCACGCAGGTCGCTCATGTGAATCGGGCCGGGCGTATTGATCCATTCGATGACATCCAGTTCGGGATACAGGGAAAAATCGTGCATGTTGTCCTCCAGTGTGGTTCGACGGATGCGAGGGCATGCGCCAGCGCATCCGTCAAAGCCGTATCAGTTGCTCAATGCGACTTTTGGAAAGTCGACCGGAACGTCGAACGCGACATTGACGTAGTTTGTGAACAGGTTCAACGCCACGTGCGCCATGATTTCGACGATCTGTTCGTCGGTGAATCCCGCTTCCCGTACCGCTGCGAAGTCCGCATCCGACAGGTTGGCGCGTTCATTGACCACCTTGAG
>NZ_DAIUCO010000321.1:0-5360 GCF_036846085.1 Noviherbaspirillum sp.
GGAAAAGATCGCCGACCTGAACCTGAACGCAGCCAAGGCATCGCTGGAAGACTCCGCTGTCACCGCACGCCAGCTGATTTCCGCAAAAGACCCGCAGGAATTCTTCTCGCTGACCGCAGCACAGGCACAACCGACCGCCGCCAAGGCAATCGCTTACGGCCGTCATCTGGCAGGCATCGCAACCAGCGCGCAGTCCGAGTTCACCCGTGCGACCGAAGAGCACATCGCTGAGACAGGCCGCAAGGTTTCCGCCCTGGTCGAGGACGTATCCAAGAACGCACCGGCTGGTTCCGAGAATGTCGTCGCGATTTTCAAATCCGCGATCGGTAACGCCAATGCAGGTTACGAGCAGTTCACCAAGACAACCAAGCAAGCTGCTGAAGTGCTGGAAGCCAACCTGAACAATGCCGTGACCCAGTTCTCGCAAGTTGCTGAAAAAGCCACTTCGGGTATCCGCAAGGCCAAGTAATTTTCAGGCAATTCGCTTTACTCTAAAAACGGGCCGCATCTGCGGCCCGTTTTTTTATTCAGCGCCGCATTGATCCGTCATCCATGCAGTGACAGCACATGGCCTTCGTCGGGCCGGGCACGACCGTCGATCATGTCGCGATACACCCGTTCGACCGCATCCGGTCCGCTTTGCCGGGATACCTTCATCCAGCCTTTCGTCTCCGCCAGGAATGCGCGCCACACCTCGCCGAAACGTTCCTGCACGCCGTGAGGCCCCCAATCGGCCGCCCGCTTCTTCGCCTGTGCCGGCGCAAAAAACAGCGTTGGCCGCGCGCCAGGCAGATTGCCGGCGCCGCCCCGCTGCTCCCAATGGGTGCCGCCGACCGCGCAGGAGTACTTCATGTTGTCGCCGAAATGATGGTGCAGCGCGCTGCGCACTTCGCCGTTACCTGCCATATCGACGTACACCACCGGCGTCTCGGCGGGCAGCGATGACAATTGGTCGTAAGTCAGCACCTGGTCGTAGCAGCCGAGATTCTTCACGAATTCCACGTTGCCCGGCGATGTGAGTCCGATCACCTGATACGTCTTTTCCAGACGGCGGGAGAGCATGAAGGCCAGCCCGTAGGATGTCTTGCTGGAGGCGCTGGAGAGGATGACGGCGTTGGCGCCGTAGAATCCGTTGTCGAACAGGAAGTCGTCGATGAGGAAGGACGTCACCAGCAGCGGGCGCAGCAGCATCTGCTCGGCTTCGCGGCTTTCCTGATACGACGGATCCGCGCTGGTGCGCAGATATTGGTTGTAAAGCGGATGCAGCGGCTTCCGGTGCACAGCGCCATCGTAGAAGCCGGACGTGCCGACGCGCTCCGGTTCTACGACCACATAGGACGACATCGGGAAATAGCCGTAAAAGCGCTCGCCGGGTGCAATGCCTTCCTGCTCCGAACGAACCACCTCGCCGAAGCCCCAGACCGGGATCCTGCCCCAGCCTTCTTCGGTCGGAAAAAAATTCCAGTACGACATCGCATCGCCGAACGCGGCATACGTGACGTTGTTGGAAGTGAAGGCAAACTGGTCAACCTTCAGCAGTACCTGCCCGGCCTGAAGCGCCGTATCCCTGGTGACCGCGGCGGGTACGCTCCTGCATTGATGCAAATCGCTCCTGCTGACAAGGAAATCCAGCGCGGCTGTTTCCGTATTGCTTGTCATGGGTATCTCCTTTATGGTCGTTGGTTGCGGTCACTTCAGGACCGATGCAAGCCAGTTCAGCACATCACGCTGCACTTCCTCGCGATTGGTCTCGTTGAGTAATTCATGCCGCGCTTCGGGATAGAAATGATGACTGACGCGCGTCAGGCCGAGTTCGTTGAAGCGGTCGAGCAGCGCATGTGTCGCCTGCAGGTTGGCACCCACCGGATCGAGCGCGCCCTGAATGACAAGTACCGGCAGATCGACGGGTATGCGTGCCTCGCGTACCGGGTCGCGCAGCAGTGCCATCCCCTGAAAGAAATCGCGCACCAGTTCATTCGAGAACGGAAAGCCTGCCAAAGGATCTTCCTCGTATTTGCGGACTTCCTCCGGATCGCGGCTGAGCCATTCGAAGCCCGGCTTGCCGGTAAAAGGTTTATTGAAATCGGCAAAGCGATTGGACCAGATCTGCGAGGGACCGAGCGGCGCCGCCTGTGCCGCTGCATTCAGGGCGGTGATCGCCTCCTTCGGCGGCGGCGGACCGTAGGCAGTGCCGCTCAGGATGACCGCATCGAGAAGATCGGCGTGGCGCGTGATGTAGTCCTGGGTGATGAACGATCCCATGCTGTGGCCGAACAGTACCAGCTTTGCACCGGCATGGTTGTCGCGTATGGATTGGCTGAGCTGCCGCTCGTCCTCCACGAACCGGTTCCATGCGTCCGGTCCCGCATCGCCGAGTTCGCCGGACCGGATACGGGTGCGGCCGTGCCCGCGATGATCGGTCGCATATACCGCATACCCCTGGCCGACCAGTGCGCGTGCAAAGCGTTCGTAGCGGCCGCCATGCTCGGCCGCGCCGTGGACGATCTGGATGACGGCCGTCGGCGCAGCGGCTGTTGACCAATAGCGGTAATGGATATCCGTGCCGTCTTCGGCGCGGAATGATTGGGAGGTGCTGGTGTCAGTATTGCCGGTCGATGGCGTCGATACGGGTGTGGCGTTCATTGCTTCCTGTCTCCTGAATTTTTATTGGAATGACCGACAACATACCCCAAAACCGGAATGCGCGATCTGACAAGCCTCGTGAGAGCCTTGTCATCGCCGACAGGCCTATACCGCGCCGCGCAGCACGCTCAGGTACGCCAGCGACAATGCCGCCCGCTTCGCCTGCCTGTAGTCGGGATACATTCGTTCGCCCTTGGGGTGGACGCCATTGCGCTGTTCAAAGACCAGCCAGCCCTCCGCATCCTGCAGTACATATACGCCGTCGGTGCGGGATATCCTGTTTGATACGCTGCCATACGGCAGTTCGATGCTGTCGGCCCATGCGTCGAACATCGCGCGGGGAATCGTGAACAGTGTCTGCAGCGCCGACCAGTCGCCGTCAAGATGCGCGTTCACCGCTTCGGTAACCTTGCCGCGGATGATGATGTCGAGCTGCTTTTCCGGACTCATGGAAGCATCACCTTGCTGGGCGTTTTAGTTCCCGCTGCGTCCACATGCCATCCATCATTACCGGATACTGTACCGGCCGGAAGGACGTGAAGTGCACATCACGCACATGCGAAAAATTGGACCACAGCATTCGTCCGCCTTTCAGCCGTCGTGCCAGGCCGACGCGGCGACGCACGCGTTGCAGTTCCTCCTCGGTTGCAGGCCGCAGCGCGCCGACCGTGCCATAAAGACGTACCCCCGGCGGGGATCGGAAACGACCGCCGAATAAGGAAAGAAACCAGAACTTCGCGCTCGCATTCACCGCCATCAGGCATACATGTGGATTGGTTTCGAGATTTTTTGACAGCAGGCTGGTGTACTGGTCGAAATAGAAGGCCGTGCCGTTGTCACGCAGGAATACCGTTCCGATCGGCGTGATGTTCGGCATCCCGTCAGGACCGGTCGATGCAATCGAGCAATACAGGCTTGAAACTTGTCCCTGCTGGACAACATGCTGGATTTCCTTCCAATGATCGGCAATACGCAAGGCGGCTCCTCGTAGTTCTGGTCATAATTGGTTTGCACGAAAGTATAGCGCCTGGCAAGGCAGCCTCTTCAAGGGTTGACCCCATGCCGAAGCAGGGCCAACATCTGCAAGCCAAAAAATCCGTTAGCCACCAGGAGTACCGATGAGCAATCCCGCACTGCGCAACAATCAGGACAAGCATCGCTATGAGTTGATCGATGACGATCAGGTGCTTGGCTACGCCGAGTACAACATGATGGGCGACGCCGTGATGTTCACCCATACCGAGATCGCATCGGAACATGAGGGCAAGGGATACGGGTCGCAGCTCGCGCAGAAGGCACTCGATGATGTGCGCAGCCAGCACAAGCAGGTGATGCCGGTTTGCCAGTTCATTACCGCCTATATCCGCAGGCATCCCGACTATATCGACCTTGTCACGCCGGACAGCCGGCGGGCGTTCAAGATTTAACGCGCATCGGGATTCGGCCGATCATCAGCCACGTACTGGCCAAGTACGAACGACCCGCCGATTGAGCCATCGGGGCGTGCGGCGGCAGGTCAACGTCCGCTAGGCCTGTCCAGCAACAGCAGGCGCAGCGCCAGCGCGGCCAGCACGCTGCCCAGGAACCATGACTGATACTGCGCGGCGCGCGGATTGCGTTCCATGAACTTGCCGACCTGTCCGCTGAATGCACCGAACACCGCATTGAAGGCAAGGCCGGCAACGGCCAGGATGGCACCCAAGGCGAGCAATTGCAGTTGCACATCACCGCGCCGGGCATCCACGAATTGCGGAAGAAATACAATAAAAAACAGCAAGGCCTTGGGGTTGAGCAGATTGTTGATCATCGCCATCCTGAACACCCTCACGAGCGATCCGTCTTTCCTGTGAGGGATAACGGCATCGCCGGGTTGGCGGAATGCTTGCAGCGCCAGCCATGCGAGGTAGAGCGCTCCTGCATAACGCAGCAAATCGAATGAAGGCGACCATGCGGCAACCAGCGCGGTGATACCGACAGCCGCGAACAGGGTATGCACCAGGTCGGCGGCGGCAATGCCGAGTGCGGCGGCATACCCGCCGCGCGGGCCATGGGCAATGCCGTACGACAGAACAAACGCCATATTCGGACCCGGCGACAGAAACAGCGCCAGAACGGCGAGCAGGAAAACCGCGAGCGTGGAAAGATCGATCATCGTATTCCCCTCTGCATGCAGGCCGGTCATCCCCGCGGATGATGCTCCGCATGCAGTTTCTTCAGGCGCTCGCGCGCCACATGGGTGTAAATCTGCGTGGTGGAGATATCGGCATGGCCGAGCAGCAGCTGCACCACCCGCAGGTCGGCGCCGTGATTCAGCAAGTGCGTCGCGAATGCATGGCGCAAGGTATGCGGCGAAAGCGGCGCATTGATCTCCGCCTTGAGCGCATGCTTCCTGATCAGCGTCCAGAACATCTGTCGTGTCATTGCCCCGCCACGTGCCGTGACAAACAACGCATCGTCGATCCTGCCGTTGAGGATGACGGAGCGCGCGTTCTTCAGATAGCGTTCGATCCAGGCACGCGCTTCTTCGCCGAACGGCACCAGGCGGGTCTTGCCGCCCTTGCCGGTAATGCGCAGGACGCCTTCGTTCATCCCCAACTCGATCGATTTCAGCAGCACGAGTTCCGAGACCCGCAAGCCGCTTGCGTACATCAGTTCCAGCATCGTGCGGTCGCGCAGGCCGAGCGGGGTCGCTATGTCAGGCGCGGCAAGCAGCGCTT
>NZ_DAIUCO010000322.1:0-5323 GCF_036846085.1 Noviherbaspirillum sp.
CCATAGCAACGATGCGCGCGGCGTAACGCAAACCGTCGATCCGGTAACGGGAACACCATTCGACGCCGACGGCAATCCGGTCACACGAGCAACGCCGCTGGCAAAGGCAACCGGCAAGGAAGTCGGCTTGCGCCTGAACGAGCTCCTGCCCGGCTTGCAGACGTCGCTGTCGTTATGGCGGCTGGACCTGGCATCGGAACTGGTCTTCGTCGGCGATGCAGGCACTACGGAGGCAGGACGCCCCAGCCGGCGCACCGGCATCGAGATCGCGAACTACTATACGCCGGTGCCTGGCTGGATCATCGACGCCGACCTTGCCTGGTCGCGCGCCCGTTTCCGGGATGCGGACCCTGCCGGCAACCACATTCCGGGTGCGATTCAGCGCACGGCTTCCATCGGGATGACTGGAGAACAGGGGAAATGGTCGGGCGGCCTGCGCCTGCGCTATTTCGGCGGACGGCCGCTGATCGAGGACAACTCGGTACGATCGGGCTCGTCCACTCTGGTCAACGCCAGGCTGGGCTACGCGGTCAGCAAGGATGTGAAAGTGGTGGCCGAGGTATTGAACCTCTTCAACCGGAGGGTAAGCGACGTCGATTATTTCTATGAATCACGACTGGCCGGCGAGGCGGACGCCGTGAGCGACATTCATACCCATCCGGCGGAACCCAGGACGCTGCGGGTCGGCCTGGTAATGAAGTTTTAACTGGCGCCACCATGCAAGGTGGCCGGAGCGGAAAATCTTGCGATTCAGCTCCCGGCCACCATCATGCTTTCGATCAGGATGGAGCCGGTTTCCTTGTTGCCGCGGATGATCCGGTCCGCGCCGATGGCAACAATCTGCCGGAACATTGCCTTCATGTTGCCGGCGATCGTGATTTCTTCCACCGGATACTGGATTTTGCCGTTCTCCACCCAGAAGCCGGACGCGCCGCGTGAGTAGTCGCCCGTCACGTAATTCACGCCCTGCCCCATCAGCTCGGTCACGAGTAGTCCGGTGTCGAGTTTTTTCAGCATCCCCTCGAAATCATCCTCCTCGGACGCCGCCGTGGAGCGCAGCATGAGGTTGTGCGACCCGCCGGCATTGCCCGTCGTCTTCATGCCAAGCTTGCGTGCGGAATAGGTCGACAGGAAATAGCCCTGCACCATGCCGTCCTTCACGATATCGCGCCGGCTGGTTTTCACGCCCTCCTGGTCGAACGGCGACGAGCCTGCCGCGCCGGGAATATGCGGGTCCTCGGTAACCTGGATATGCGGCGCAAATACCTGCTGGCCGAGGGAATCGAGCAGAAAGGTGGACTTGCGGTAAAGCGCACCGCCCGATATCGCCTGCACGAATGCGCCGAGCAGGCCGGCAGCCAGCGGCGCCTCGAACAGGACCGGGCATTTGCGGGTATCGAGTTTGCGCGCGTTCAGGCGGGCAAGCGCGCGTTCGGCGGCATAACGGCCGATGGCCTCCGGTTCGGCCAGCCTGGACGGATCGCGCATCGACGAATACCAGCTGTCTCGCTGCATGTTTGCCCCCTTGCCGGCGATCGGCGCGACGGACATCGTATGCCGGGAATAGGGATAACCGCCGATGAATCCATGTGAATTGGCCGACACGAAGTGCGACTGCTGCGCATGCACGCTGGCGCCTTCGCTATTGGTGACGCGCTTGTCGACCGCGAACGCGGCCGCTTCTGCACGCTTTGCCAGCTCGACCGCTTCTTCGGTGGAGATCCGCCATGGGTAGCACAGCTTCAGGTCGCGCGGCGACATCTCCAGCGTATCTTCGTCGGGCAGGCCGGCACAGTCGTCCTCCGCCGTGAAGCGGGCGATGTTATAGGCCGCCTCCACCGTATCCATCAATGACTGCCGGGAAAAGTCGGATGTGCTGGCATTGCCGCGCCGGACATGCCCATCGCCGCCCAGGTACACGGTCACGCCCATGCCCTTGTCCTTGTTCTGCTCGATGGTTTCAATCTTGCCCTTGCGTACCGACACCGACAGACCATTTCCTTCGTTGATTTCGACCGCCGCATTGAATGCGCCTTTTTCCCTGGCGAAACGTAATACGTCCTCTGCGATCTGTTTGAGCTGGTCTTGGGTGTGGGTAAATACAGGCTGGCTCATGGGCGCGGTCTTTGGATAGCTTTTAAAACAGTTATCATAGCAGTCGTTTACCGATTCGCTCTTAGCGTTACTCAATCATGCCAAATCCCAACCGAGGTGCCTGCGGGTTCCAGTCCAACGAATTCGAGCAGGAATACGACCGCCCATCCAAGTCTCAACTGAAACGCGAAATGACGGCGCTGCAGGAGCTCGGCGAAGAGCTGATCGCCCAGCCGAAGGATCGCGTGCTGCGCGTGCCGTTGCCGGAGGATGTGCGCGAAGCGATCCTCGAATGCCAGAAGATCAAGGATCACGAAGGCCGTCGCCGCCAGACGCAGTATGTCGGCAAGAAAATGCGCACGCTGGAAGAAGACGAGATCGCCGCCATCCAGAAGATGCTCGACAGCTGGAAAGGCGCATCGAAGGCGGAAACCGCCGCCATGCATGCACTTGAACGCCGGCGCGACAAGCTGCTCGCAGACGACAAGGCCCTGACCGATTTGCTCACGAAGCATCCGGAAGTCGATGGACAGCATCTGCGCGGCCTCATCCGCAATGCCCGCAAGGAGCAGGCGGAAAACAAGCCGCCGAAAGCCTACCGTGAAATCTTCCAGATCCTGAAACAGCTGGCCGCGCCCACTTCACCCGAATCGAGCGATACGCATGACGAAACCGACGAGGACTAATCCCGACGAACTCCTGATCGGCCTGGTGTCGATTTCTGACCGCGCATCCAGCGGCGTGTATGAAGATCAGGGCATACCTGCACTGCGCGACTGGTTCACTACGGCGCTTGCCAGTCCGTGGAAGATGGAAACCCGGCTGATACCGGATGAACGGGCCGCGATCGAGAAGGCACTCATCGAACTGGTGGATGAAGCCGGTTGCGACCTGGTTCTCACGACCGGCGGAACCGGTCCGGCGCGGCGCGATGTCACCCCGGAAGCAACGCTTGCCGTTTCCACGAAGGAAATGCCGGGATTCGCAGAACAGATGCGGCAGATCAGCCTGCGATTTGTTCCGACGGCAATCCTGTCGCGCCAGGTCGCCGTGATACGCGAGACGCCCGATCACGCGGCGCTCATCATGAACCTGCCCGGCCAGCCGAAGTCAATCAAGGAGACGCTGGAAGGCCTGAAGGATGCCGATGGCAAGCAACTCGTCGCCGGCATTTTTGCCGCAGTGCCCTACTGCATCGACCTGATCGGCGGCCCGTATATCGAGACCGATGAGGCAGTGTGCAAAGCCTTCCGTCCGAAATCCGCCATTCGCAGCCGCTGAGCGGCCGCACACAATTTCACCCCGAACACATCACCATGACCAAGCTGCTTGAAGCCATACAAATCGACACCGCCCCCAATCCACCCGTTTCCGTCATCTGGCTCCATGGCCTGGGCGCCGACGGATCGGATTTCGTGCCCATCGTGCGCGAACTCGATCTATCCGGTTGCCCTGCGATACGCTTCATCTTTCCGCATGCGCCGACCATGCCGGTCACAATCAATAACGGCTATGTGATGCGCGCGTGGTACGACATCATCGGTACCGACCTCGCCAAGCGGGAAGATGAGAATGGGCTGCGCAAATCGCAGCAGGCGGTGGAAGCGCTGATCGCGCAGGAGAAGGAACGCGGCATTCCCGCCGACCGGATCATCCTCGCCGGCTTTTCGCAGGGCTGCGCAATGACCTTGCAAACCGGCCTGCGCCATCCTGAAAAACTGGCTGGCTTGCTATGCCTGTCGGGCTATGTACCGCTTCATGCCACGCTGGAAGCGGAGCGGCATCCTGCCAACCAGGACACACCGATCTTCCTTGCGCACGGTCGTGGCGATGCGGTCATCCCCATCGACCGCGCGGAGAAGTCGCGCGACGTGCTGAAGTCGCTTGGCTATCAGGTCGAATGGCATGAATACATGATGCCGCACTCGGTTTGTGCGGAAGAAGTGGACGACATCAGCACATGGCTGAAACGCGTGCTCGCCGGCAAGGCCGGTTGAGAAAATCGGGAATACCGCCGGCGGTCACGATGACATCGACCGGACGGCGGGGATACAGGCAGGAATGAAAATGCCGCGACAGATTCGCGGCATCGCGGCTACTTGAAAACCACTGTCTTGTGGCCGTTCAACAGGATCCGGTGCTCGACGAACCACTTGACCGCACGGGCCAGAACCACGCATTCCACATCGCGGCCTATCATCGTCAGGGTATCCGGCTCCATCGCATGGTCCACCCTTTCCACGTCCTGCTCGATAATCGGCCCCTCATCCAGATCGCCGGTGACGAAATGCGCCGTTGCGCCGATGAGCTTCACGCCCCGTTCATGCGCCTGGTAGTACGGCTTGGCGCCCTTGAAACTCGGCAGGAAGGAATGGTGAATGTTGATTGCACGCCCCTTCAGCGCATCGCACATCGTCGGCGACAGAATCTGCATGTAGCGCGCCAGCACCACGAGGTCGATGTCGTTTGACTTGACGATTTCCAGCACCCGCTCCTCCTGCGCGCGCTTTGCCTCCGCGGAGGCTCCGGCTGCCAGCGGCAGGTGGTGAAACGGAATGTTGTAGCTTGCGGCAAGCTGGTAGAAATCGGTGTGGTTCGACACGATCGCCGGAATCTCCACCGGCAGCAGACCGCTCTTGTAGCGGAACAGCAAGTCGTTCAGGCAATGCCCGATCTTCGACACCATCAGCATCATGCGCGGCTTCTTTCGCGCATCGTGCAACTGTGCATTCATCTGCATGCTGGCGGCGAGCGAGCTGAAATGGTCGCGCAGCGTCTGATCGCTCACTGACGCATCCTCCGCCGAGAAATGCACCCGCATGAAGAAAAGCTGGGACTGCGCATCGCCGAACTGTGCGGAATCGATGATATTGCAGCCATGCTCGGCGAGAAAGCCGGATACCCGATGGACGATGCCGCGCTGGTCGCGGCAGGACAAGGTAAGAATATATTCTGGATACGTCATGTTGTTGGCTCGATGTCGGCATGTGCCGAAGCGCGGTATTGTCGCATGGCTTGCGGGCATAAACAAAAACCCGGCCGCGCGGGGCGCAGACCGGGTTCAAATAATGGTGTGGGACGAAGCCGCGACAACCGGATAGCAGGCGAAACCCCGCCGGCGTCCTTCCCCAGACACCGGCGACCTGCATGTTCGGATTTTTATTGAAGCACTACTGATTACCGAAGCGGTCGATCAGCCAACCTTGGCGACAGTCAGGTTCTTCGCCGC
>NZ_DAIUCO010000323.1:0-5321 GCF_036846085.1 Noviherbaspirillum sp.
CTCCACATCCGATGATCCCGGCATGTCCACGCCGCCTTCTCTCGGCAATTTCTGCAGCAGCAATCCATGCGAAACGCTGTCATTGGCCGCAAGCCATAGCCTAGTATCCAGTTGCTCCGAGCGCAGCATGTAATTTTCGATGACCTCCGCGATGGAATCGCCGTCCAGCGGCACAATGCCCTGATATGGCTGCTGCCCCGGTAACTTGTCCTGGGGGTCGAGCGTGATCACGAATCGGCCGTGGCCTTTCTGATTGAGTAATTGTTTCAGGTTGGCGTCTGCATCGATTTTCGTTTCGGCAGATAGTTTGGCGGTCGCACGCAACTGGAGGTTGGAGTCACATTCCACGACCAGCAGGCGTACCGGTCCATCGCCGTGGATCTGCATGATGATGGCGCCGTTGAATTTAAGATTGGCCGACAGCAGCGCCGCGGCTGCGAGCATCTCGCCAAGCAATGCCTTGACCGGTGCAGGATGTTGCTGGCGTGCGAGCACCTGTTTCCAGGTGTCCGAAACGTCCACCAACTCGCCGCGCACCGCGCCGTTATCGAACATGAATTTTTGCAGCGTGTCCATTATCCGATCCGCTTAAGTTGCTGTTTGAACAGTTGGCCGCGTTTGACATAGCTGTCGGCATTCCTGCCGAGCCGCGCCACGTCGTCGTCGCCCAATGTGCGCACCGCTTTTGCGGGTGAGCCGATAATCAGCGAGTTATCGGGAAATTCCTTCCCTTCGGTAACCAGTGCCCCGGCACCGACAAGGCAGTTGCGCCCGATTTTCGCGCCGTTGAGAATCACTGCCTGGATTCCAATGAGAGAGCCATCGCCGATGGTGCAACCATGCAGCATCGCCTGATGCCCGATGGTGACGTTCTTTCCCACTGTCAGCGGAAAGCCCGGGTCGGTATGCAATACGCTGCCCTCCTGCACATTGCTGTTTTCCCCGATGGCAATGAGTTCGTTGTCGCCACGAATCGTTGCTTCATACCAAACGCTTGCGTTGGCTTCGATGCGCGCTTTTCCGATGATGTTGGCCGAGTCGGCGATAAAGGCGGAGGGGTCGATGTCGGGCGCATGTTCGCCCAATTGGTAGATGGCCATGGATAGTCGTAGAATGTGGGGCTCTTAAAAAGACATTTTACCGCCGCCTGCATGAATCCACCGTCATTGATTGATGCCGTTTCCGTCGTGAAAGAGCTGCGCGCGGCAGCGCTGGAATGCTTATGTGCATCCGATGTGATTCGTAAAACCGAGTCTGTGTCGGGATTGCGGTCTGCGTGGATTGCCGGCGGAGTATCGCTCGATCCGCAGCGGGACATTCAGGCAACCATGGATATTCCCGGCCGGCCAGACCTGCCAAGGCTTGTGCCGCCGCTCGAGGTGAAGCAGCGCTCGATGCGCACCCCGGAGGGGCGTGCCGCACTGGTCCATGCATTGGCGCATATCGAATTCAATGCCATCAATCTCGCCCTGGATGCGATCTGGCGCTTCCCCGGGATGCCGCCCGATTACTATACGGACTGGCTGAATGTCGCCGCCGAGGAGGCATTTCATTTCTCCTTGCTATCGGCGCATCTGCAGACGCTCGGATTCTGCTACGGCGATTTTCCCGGCCACGGCAGCTTGTGGGAGATGGCCGAGAAAACCCGTGGCGACGTCCTGGCCCGCATTGCCCTCGTGCCGCGAACCCTCGAAGCCCGTGGCCTGGATGCTTCGCCGGCAGTGCGCGCAAAACTGGCTCAGGCCGGCGATGCGCGCGCGGCGGAAATTCTTGACATCATCCTGCGCGACGAGATCGGCCACGTCGCCGTTGGCAACCGCTGGTACAACTGGCTGTGCCAGACGCGTGGTCTTGATCCGGTCGCGACCTATGCAGCGCTTGCACAGCAGTTCAAGGCACCTTCGCTTCGCGGCCCGTTCAACCTCGATGCGCGCCGTGCCGCCGGTTTTACCGATGCCGAACTGGCTGCCCTTGCCGACTGACCTGGTGCAAAGAAAACGCAGTCTCATTGCCGAAGCGGAAACCAAACCGCAGCGAAACGGTCTCTCCTGATGGAAATCACCGAAACTTGCGTTTTGTGGGAGAAAAAAATGAATACAACGAATTCTTTCCGAAGCATTGCGAAACTGCTATCGCTCGCCTGCCTGATGGCAGCCATGGCAGGTTGCCAGAAAACCGATACGACAGCAGGCGCGGAAGGGCCGGCCGAGACTGCCGGCGCGCAGATCGACAAGGCCGCAGTCAAGGCTGGCGAGCAGTTGAACAAGCTCGCCGAACAGGCCGGAAAAGGGCTGGAGAAAGCCGGCGAGAAACTGCAGAGCGCCGCTCAGGAAGCCCAGAAGAGCGAGCATCAGGAAAAATAGGACGCGCTACCATATTTTTCCGTCTTTCCGGCGAGTGCAGATTCCCAAGTCAACCTGATTTCTTCACCCGGTCCGCCTCCAGAAGGCGTAACACGCGCCGCTGGATTTTCCCGGTCGTTGTCATCGGAAGTTCGTCGATGAACTCGATCTCCTTCGGATATTCATAGGGCGCCAGCTTGCCGCGGACATGCGCCTGGAGTTCCGATATCAACGCAGCATCCCGGTCCGCATTCCGTGGCGTGTCCACAGTCAGCACCACGAATGCCTTGACGATATTGCCGCGTTCGGCGTCGGGCTTGGGAACGACTGCGACGTTCGCCACCGCCGGATGCTTGACGAGGCAATTTTCAATCTCCGACGGGCCGATGCGGTAACCGGCGGCCTTGAACATATCGTCCGCACGGCCCTGGTACCAGAGATAGCCGTCCTCGTCCATCATGGCGAGATCGCCGGTACGGCACCAGTCGCCGGTGAATTTGTTGCGTGTCGCCTCCGGATTCTTCCAGTAGCCAATAAAAAATATCGGATCGGGCGTGCCGTGAATGTCGGTGCGATGCAGGGCAACCTCGCCGATTTCACCGGGTGGTACCGCATTGCCGTCGTCATCGATCACGGCCACGCGGTGGCCGGGATAGGGGCGGCCCATGCTACCGGGTTTGGCAGGCCATTTCTGGGCGCTATTGCCGACGATGTAATTCATTTCGGTCTGTCCGAACATTTCATTCGGGATGACTTTCAGCGCGGTACGGCACCAGTTGAACACCGCGTCGCCGACCGCTTCGCCCGCACTCATGATGGCCCTTAGTTTCAACGAGTACCGTTCGCGCGGTGATGGGTGGGCTTTCATCATCATCTTGAGCGCGGTCGGAAACAGGAAGGTGTTGGTGACGCCGTACTTTTCCAGCAGATAGAACGCCGTGTCCGCCGAAAACCGCCCACGGTAGCCGACGATCGGCATGCCGAAATACAAGGTCGGCAGCAGGGCGTCCATCAGTCCGCCGGTCCAGGCCCAGTCGGCCGGCGACCAGAACACATCCCCGGGCTGCGGAAACCAGTTCTGCGAAGCGACGAAGCCGGTAAGGTTGCCAATGATTGCGGCATGGGGAATTAGCGCCCCTTTGGGTGCGCCGGTTGTGCCGCTGGTATAGATCAGCACCGCAGGATCGCTCGCCGCGGTCACGGCTGGCGTAAAACGGTCATCGGCATTCGCAATTTCCGCATGCCAGTCCAGCGCATCGCCTGCATCCGCATGAACCGCTATCACGTGGCGCAGGGCAGGGCATGCCTCCCGTACCGATGCAAGATTTTCATACCCCGCGCCGTCAACGATCGCAATACCGGCTTCGCTGTTCTGCAGGCGATATTCGAGCGCTTCGGGGCCGAACAGGATGGACAGCGGCATGGCAACGGCGCCGAGCCGGTAGCAGGCAATATGCACAATGGCGGTTTCTGGCCGTTGCGGCAGAATGATGGCGATGCGGTCGCCACGCTGGACTCCGAGTCGTGCAAGCACGTTGGCCAACCGATTGGCTTGCGAATGCAAGTCCGCATAGGTCAGGCTGGAGGCGTTGCCGGACTCGTCCTCGTAATGGATCGCAATCCGGGAGGCGTCGTTTGCCCAGCGCGAACAGCACACCTCGGCGATATTGAACGTGGCCGGTACATGCCAGCGAAAGTCCTGGTAAAGCGATTGGTAGTGGTCACCCGACACGGTGTTGGCGGCGGAACTCATGCGGTCTCCAGTATAATTATCGAACGATCGTTCTATTAATGATTGCTTCGCCATGGCGGCAAAACTATTTGGCAATTCTAAGCCGCCTTGCCCATATCGGTATCCAGGAAACAGCAATGAAATCTTCTCGCTCGGAATTTATCAAGGTCCGCGGCCTTAACTACCACATCCGACATTGGGGAGCGGAGGACGCCCCCAAACTATTCATGGTGCACGGCTGGATGGATGTGTCCGCTTCCTTCCAGTTCGTCGTCGATTGCCTGCGTCATGAATGGCACGTGATCGCACCGGACTGGCGCGGCTTCGGCATGACGGACAAACCTGATGCGGATTGCTACTGGTTTCCGGATTATCTTGGCGATCTGGATGCGATCCTCGACCATTATTCGCCGGAGGATCCGGTCAATCTGCTCGGACACAGCATGGGCGGAAACGTCGTGACCATTTACGCGGGGGTTCGTCCTCACAGGATCAGCAAACTGGTCAACCTGGAAGGTTTCGGGCTGGCAGTCACTCAGCCGGAACAGGCACCGAAGCGCTACGCCGACTGGCTCGACGAATTGCGCCAGCCGCCGCGCATGCGAACCTATACGTCACGGTCCGAGGTTGCCGCCCGATTGCAGAAGACCAATCCGCGCCTGCGGGACGACCGTGCGGAGTTTCTTTCCTCGCACTGGTCTGCGCAAAACGCGACCGGCGAATGGGAAATACTGGGCGATCCCGCGCATAAGTTGATCAGCCCGATTTTGTATCACGTCGAGGAAGTCACGGCCTGCTGGAAGCAGATTGCCGCACCCGTTCTCTGGGTGGAAGCCGACCATACCGATGTGTGGCGCTGGATGGGACCGAAGGAAACGGCCCGCATCGAAATTGACCGCCGTATCGGCTTCATCCCCAAGGTGGAAACCGCAGTGATCAACGATGCCGGTCACATGCTGCATCATGATCAGCCTGAAGCGCTGGCGGGGCTGATCGAGCGCTTTCTCACCTGAAGGGGCCCGCATCCACCGGCGTAAGTCGGCGTACAATGTCCGTTTCCCATACGCCCTGAGTACCATTGCACATGCTTAACGTCGATCTTCATTCCCATTCCACCATCTCCGACGGCCTCTTGCGGCCCGCGGAGGTCGCCGCGCGCGCCAGCGCAAATGGCGTTCAGGTATGGGCGTTGACCGACCACGACGAAATCAGCGGGATTGCGGAAGCCCGCGAAGCCGCAGCGGCGC
>NZ_DAIUCO010000324.1:0-5313 GCF_036846085.1 Noviherbaspirillum sp.
GTCCATGCCGCTTAACCATACGGTATTCCCAATAGTCTTTTGAACTGCAATGTGACCACCTTGTAGCATTCGCAGGATGTCTCTTCCAACGCCGCCCGGTCGAGTATTTTCATATGGCCGCGCCGATACTGGATGATCCCGGCGTTTTGAAATGCGCCTGCTATCAGGCTGACGCTCGGGCGATGCACACCGAGCATCTCGGCGATAAACTCCTGGGTCAGGTAAAACTCCTCACCGCGCACCCTATCGTGCGTCACCAATAACCAGCGGGCAAAACGGGCCTCGATCGTGTGCATGCGGTTGCATGCCACCGATTGCGATACCTGCGAAAGGTATGCTTGAAAGTAGCATTCCGCCAGGTGTCGCAAGGGAGTCTGGCCAGTGATCTCCTTCTGGAAATCGGCCGTCCTCATGCGCAGGCTGCGCCCTGCTATCTGGCAGACGCAGCTTTCAATCGCCAGGGAGGCATTCACCAGCAGTTCGACACTGGAAAATCCTTCATTGCCGACGGTGCCGACTTCGACCGCCGCGCCATCCTCGAGATAAATCAGGTTCGACAGTGCACTGTCGCACGGAAAATGGACATGCGAAACCGCCTTGTTTCGTTCATAAATTACATCTTTTGATTTGAGATTGCTTTTTTCAAGCCGGGGCAACAAGGCCTGATAGTGCTCATCGGTGAGTTTGTTTAAAAGCCGGTTGCCGCATTTGCGCGCTTCAGCGAGGGTAAGCATCATGGCGCTTCCTTCATCTAACGGTATGACGTTGTGACAGGAAACGAGAAGTTGAACGACGGGATGATCAACCGTAGGTTTCAGCGTAATACGGTGTCTTAGAAGACGCGTTATGGTGGAGCAGGTGGTCCACCGCAAAGTCTGGAAAGACAAAGGATACGATACGAGAGGATCTGATTGTTCGCATCAGCGTTGCCAATCCGTTCTTTGGCAAAGCGTACGTCAGAGTGTTACATACAACACGCCGTTTTCTACGCAACCAACCCTACATAGCGCATAAATATCAGGACTGGTTTCCCGATGTTTCCGCATGGCCACCTATTCGCCGCCAATCCGCGCCGTTCAGGCATGAATAGTGTTTCCGGGCACCGATTCGATGCAGCATCAAGGCCGGACGATCGATCGGCACGCGTAGATACAGGTGCGGAGGCGGCGCAAGGAAGTCGTGCAGTCACGCCCTTGGCGAGTTATGCGGGTGATTGGTTTGGGCTGCGCGCATCGACCGCCGGCATGCGGCGATTCGTGAGTGCGGGCGCGGGCGGCAAGCCGGTGACGGCAAGGATTTCCTGTTCATCCAGCGTCTCGCGTTCCAGCAGCGCGCGCACCAGCGCATCGAGTTCCCTTCTGTGCTCCTGCAGCAGTAGCGTGGCGTCCCTGTGGCTTTCGTTGATGATGCGCTGTACCTCAAGGTCGATGAGGCGCGCGGTCTCTTCGCTGAACGGCTTTTCGCCCCCTCCGCCCACGGCGCCGCCGAGGAAGGAATTCTGCCGCGGCGCGAGCTGCACCATGCCGAGTTCATCGCTCATGCCCCAGCGGGTGACCATGCTGCGGGCAAGACTGGTGGCCTGCTCGATGTCGTTCTCCGCGCCGGTAGTCCGGGTGCCGTACACGACTTCCTCCGCGACCCGGCCGCCCAGCATGCCGACGATCCTCGCCCGCAGATACTGCTCCGGATAGTTGTAGCGATCGGTCTGCGGCCGCTGGTAGGTGACGCCCAGCGCCTGCCCGCGCGGCACGATGGTGACGCGGTGCACAGGGTCGGCGCCCGGGACCACCAGCCCAAGGATCGCGTGGCCGCTCTCGTGGTACGCGATACGCTCGCGATCGGCTTCGCTGAGCAAGATCGGCCGTTCGGGGCCGAGGACGATTTTTTCCAGCGCATCCATGAAGTCCTTGTGCCGCACATCGTTCTGCTCTCGGCGTGCCGCGAGCAGCGCCGCCTCGTTGACGAGGTTGCGCAGGTCCGCGCCGGACAGCCCCGGCGTGGCAGACGCCAGCTCGGACAGGTTGACATCCTTCCCGAGAGGCACCTTCCGGGTGTGCACATTGAGAATCGCTTCGCGCCCGGTCTTGTCGGGCAGGTTGACGACCACGCGCCGGTCGAAGCGGCCCGGCCGCATCAATGCCTTGTCGAGCACATCGGGCTGGTTGGTCGCGGCAAGCACGATGATGCCTTCGCGGCTCGAAAAACCATCCATCTCGGTGAGGATCTGGTTCAGCGTCTGTTCCTGTTCGCTCGAACCGCCGAACGCGACCTGGCCGCGTGCGCGTCCGATCGAATCGAGCTCGTCGATGAAGATGATTGCGGGTGCATTCTCCCGAGCCTGCTTGAACAGGTCGCGTACCCTCGCCGCGCCGACGCCCACGATCATTTCCACGAACTCCGCCGCGCTCATCGAAAAGAACGGCACGCCCGCCTCGCCGGCGACAGCCCTTGCCAGCAGCGTCTTGCCGGTGCCCGGCGCGCCGATCAAAAGCACCCCCTTCGGTGCCGCGCCGCCCAGCCGGGTATATTTTCCGGGGTCTTTCAGAAAATCCACAATCTCGACGAGCTCGTTCTCCGCTTCGTCGATACCGGCCACGTCATTGAACGTGACGCGCGAATCCTGCTCCTGGTCGTAGCGGCGCGCCTTGCTCTTGCCGATACCGAACATCGATCCGCCCATGCCGCCTCCCTGCGCCGTCCGGCGGTAGAGCCATACGTAAAACGCGATGATCAGCAGCGCCGGTCCGAAGCCGAAGAGAAGCGTGGCCCAGCCGCTGCCGGTCTGGATCGGCACGGCGCTGATCTCGACCTTGTTGGCGATGAGGAAGTCCTCGAAGTCGGGGCCGACGAAGGTCGGCAGCGTGGTTGTGAAGGTCTGCGACGTCCGGCTTGGCGTGGCCGGCAGCGGCCCGGGAGGCGGCTCCTTTTTCTGTTCGTCGCCGGCTGCCGGAGGCGGCCATGTGACCGGTGCCCCGAAGCGGCCTTCGATGCTCGCACCCTTGCTGTAGATCGACTTGACGTTGCCGTTGGCCACCTGTTCCTTGAATACCGTATAGGGCACGGTCACCGGCGCGTTCTCGTCCGGGAAGAACACCTTCATCAACAGGTAATTGACGAACAGGATGATGGCGAACAGCAGCCATGCCTTGCGTGGCGGCATCCTGGCCGGCTCCGGGTTCTTTGGCGTGCCTTGCCGGCTGCTCCCCGACGGAACGGGCTTGGCAGGCAACGGTGTGATGTCGCGTTTCATATGATGGTTCGGCACTCACACCATATCGATAGTTTCTTCGGCAACGCCTGCGACGGTTGTTGTAGCTCAAATATCCGTTGCCGCCGCGGCGGTGCGGATGCGCGTGCCTGCCGCCGCCGGTACATGCAGGTTAATCATGCGGTGTCGGTCCGGCGAACGGGCACGCATTGACGGAACGGATGAATCGACGAATCCTGATAGCAACTTTAAATATGCCTTTAAAATACCTATTATGCTAAAGTGCATGCAACTTCACCGCTTTCCTCCATCATGCGCCTCACCCGATTTTCCGATATTGGCCTTCGTGTGCTGATTTACCTGGCGCGCGCCAGTGACGACCGCGCGCCGGCGACGGTGGCCGAGATCGCGCAGCAATTCGATGTACCGGCCAATCACCTGGTGAAGGTCGTAGGCCAGTTGGCGCGTGCCGGCTGGATCAGGGCGATGCGGGGCCGCAACGGCGGGTTGACCCTGAATGCCGATCCGAAGACCCTGCGTATCGGCCTTGTGCTGCGCGAGCTCGAAGGCGACGATGAGCTCGTCGATTGCGAAGCCGGAAGCTGCCAGCTGCGTGGCAATTGCCTGCTCCGCTCCGCCCTGGCGGTGGGAAAGAACGCTTTCTACGATGCCATGGACCGCTATACCCTTGCCGATATCACACAGGGCGCAGTGGGCGAACAGATCGTGATGATGCACCGCAATTTCACCCGCATGGCGAGGGAAGGCAAGACCGAAATCGCATAAGGATTGATGGAAAGCCCTGACGGGCATTATTTTTGTCATTAAATATGCATTTTTAATGCATCTTATTTTGGAATGTATGGTTTGGCCGGCGGCTGGAGCTTGCCGGTTCCCTGCAAGGACAACAATTTTCGATGAAGAAAAGGAGAAACCGAAATGAAAGTCAGCACGATTACGGAAGCCATGATCCGCACCATGGTCGACCGGTTCTATGCGCAGGTGCGCCGCGACGACGTGCTGTCCGGGGTATTCAACGCATCGCTGGACGGCAGGTGGGAACCTCACCTCGACCGCATGGTTGCCTTCTGGACGAAAGTGCTGATGGGCACAGGCGAGTTCCAGAGCGATGTGTTCGGCAAGCACATGGCGCTGCAGGGCATCGAGCAGAAGCATTTCAGCCGGTGGCTGATGCTCTTCGAGCAGACCGTGAATGACATCTACAGTCCGGATGACGCACAGATCGTGATGGAAGTGGCGAATCGGATCGCGCGCAGCTTGCGCTATGGCTACTTCCGGGAACACGCGACGCTCCAGATTCATGAAACGACTATCTAACTGACATTGAAAGGATCATCATGGGTACCCTGCGCCTCCAAGCCGACCATCCGGTACACGTTCCGCCGCGCGACATCTCGGACCGCATCGCCTACGGCTTCACCCGGTTCCTGCGGTTCATCGCCGACCGATTCTTCGCCCGGCGGTACGGGCACCGGGCAGTGGTATTGGAAACCGTTGCTGCCGTGCCCGGCATGGTCGGCGGCCTGCTGCAGCACCTGAAGTCACTGCGATTGATCAAGGACGACAATGGATGGATTCGGCAATTGCTTGATGAAGCGGAGAACGAACGCATGCATCTGATGACCTTCATCGAAATCGCCAAGCCTTCGATGTTCGAACGGGTGGTGATCTGCATGACACAGCTCGTGTTCTACAACCTGTACTTCTTCATCTACCTGCTGTCGCCGAAGACGGCGCACCGGATCGTCGGGTACTTCGAAGAGGAAGCGGTGTACAGCTATTCGGAATACCTGAACGGCATCGATAAAGGGACGTACGAGAATGTCCCGGCACCGGCACTGGCGATCCGGTACTGGAATCTGCCGGCGGATGCGCGCCTGCGTGATGTCGTGATTGCAGTGCGGGCGGATGAGGCGGGGCATCGGGATGTGAATCATGCGTTTGCGGATCAGCTTTGCGGGGTGCGGTAAGGGTAGAGAGACTCTTGGAACCGGCACCACACGGTTCCCTCCCCTTTTCAGGGGGAGGGCTAGGGTGGGGGTAGTGAGGTTGAGCTTATGCATCCGTTTGCCCGACCTCACTAC